>CAYXFE010000203.1:0-1528 GCA_964464195.1 uncultured Candidatus Bathyarchaeia archaeon | reverse complement strand
TCTTCTGGGTCTGTCATGTCGCATTCTATCATGTTTGCGCCTACTAGGAGCTGGAGTATAAGCCCCGCGGTGACAATGGGGCCTATTCCGAGCTCCATTAGTGTTCCTCTTCTGGACGCAAATATTACCCGCATGTATTGTAGCTGCCATCCTTGGGTTCGTGGATCTATTCCATAAAGCGGGATAACGCACATTATTAGGTAGAGTATGAGAACCATTGCTGTCCAGAATATTTTTTCTGTGAATCTTACTTTGCGTTCTGGCTGTTTAATTACTGGTAAGTATCGGGATATTGGCTTGAACATTGATAGGAATCTGCCAGCCATCAGTTTTCCCTTTCCATATCACTATCCTAGCATAATTAACATTTAATTAAATTTGTCCTTTTTATTCCTTTATTATTTGCCCGCCGACCGCTTGGACTTTTTCTGCGGCCGATGCCGAGAAGGCTTGCACTTTGACTACAACTGGTTTACTGATCTTTCCCATTCCTAGAAGCTTTGTGTATCCAAGCTTTTCTAAGTCTATGAAGATTTTTCCATTTTTCTCTTCAAGCTTCTTTTCCGCTGAAAGTTTTTCAATTAGTTCTTCAAGTTGACTTAGGTTTATGGGAGAATCCCTTCTTTGAAGGGACTTTGGTGACGTGAAGCCTCTCTTGCCAAAGTAGTCTGGTTCATACTTTATTACATACGACCACAAATGCTTATGGCGGCCAGCCCTTCTTTCACCTTTTGTTCCAGACTTTCTATGCTGACCTACCCGACCGTAGCCGCATGTTCTACTTCCACGCTTTTTCCTTATCTTTCTAAGTTTATGTGGCATGCTCTGCTCCTCTAAGGTTTGGCGTAAACCATAACCCATATGGGAAACATAAATTTTTCCATAAAGTATTCTATTTCACAAAGATTTTCTGACCGCCAAACGCCTTCTTGCTGCCAGTTTTCTTTAGGCAAATTTCTAGAACTCCATTTTTGTATGTGGCAGTCGCTGTTTTAGGATTCACTCTTGATGGAAGAATTATTTCTTTATAGAATTTTACATCGTCGGTATGTACTGATATTCTCAGCATATCCTCGGTAACATATATGTCAATGTCGTCTTTATATGCGCCTGGAATTTCGGCGATTACTCTTATTCCGTCTCTTTCATCAAAAACGTCTATTAGCGGTTCGTATTCTCCTCTAATTTCTGGGTTAACATATCCCCTTTTATAGCTTCTAAAGACCTTTGGTTTCAGTTTTCTATTTCTTGTGAATGTTGCCGAGAATCCATAGAAGGGTCTATATCGTCTGTTATACTTGTTTGAGGCTTCTATGCTTCTCATTAATTCATCCATCATTTTTTCAAGTTTCTTTATCTCATCAAAAATTTCAAACCACGGTGAACGCCGCCTATCCTTTTTCTTATCTTCCGGCAAGCCTTCCCTTCACCCTCAATCAAATCAGAATAAACATAGCAGACTATAAGTCTTTGGTTAAATTTGATGTGTTCTAGCCGAATCTTCCATTAATGTAATCTTTAGTTAATT
>CAYXFE010000202.1:0-1549 GCA_964464195.1 uncultured Candidatus Bathyarchaeia archaeon | reverse complement strand
GGCTCGCCGCCAACTAGATTAGCGTTTCTACAGCCACTTCTACGTAGACTTTCAACTTCTCTAGCGAGCATTTCAGGCGTGTAGACTTCGCCTTTCTCATACCATTGGGAAATTGTCCAGTTCTGGCAGTGTAGGCAGCGTAGGGTGCATCCTAAAGTAAATATTGTGCCGGAAGGAACAAGCTCAGGTTCTTCGCCCATATGCTCAAAAATTGTTGAAACTCTTATTTGCGAGCCGCAACGGCAATAGCCGACTTCTCCTTCTAGGCGGTTTACTCCGCATCTTCTAGTGCAAAAATGGCAGTTTTGCATTATTCTTTTTGCTATTTCAATTTTAAGGTCTAGATAGGATTTTTCTGGAGTTTCAAGTTCATCTAGGCTTTTCTGCTTTGAGTCTATTCTTTTTTCTAGTTCATAGTATTCTTTAGTTAATTTTTCGTGAAGGCTCCAAAGCTTCTCGGTTGAGTCTTCTCGGCTGAATTTTGCTGGAATTTTCTTGGCTATTAGAAATTTTGCTGGTTTTTCATTCTGCATTACGCTGAAGTATCTGTTTAGGCTTGCCCTTGCCTTCTTGTCCTTTAATACTGCGATTGCGTCTGGACGCCAAACAGCCCACATTGCCATTTCACTTAGAAGAGCGCGTATGGATAAGAATAGCCCGAAGGATGCAATTTGCCCTTTATTGGAATGCTTTGGCCGCAGCTTGGGCATCGCATATCCTTCGTTAAGTTCCATTTTACAATTTCGAAGCTGAACCGCTTTATCAACAATTCATTGCAGTTTGGACAGTAAGTGTTCTCGTATGGATGTCCAGGAACGTTTCCCAAATAAACATAGTTTAAGCCCTCTTCCTTGGCTGTTTTGTAGGCTTCTTCCATGGTTGAAACAGGCGTGGATGGAATATTGGTCAATTCATAGTCTGGATGGAACCTTAAAAGATGAAACGGCGTATCTCTGCCAAGATTATCCCTAATCCATGCGGCAAGCTGTCTTATTTGCTCCATTGAATCTCCAATTTTGGGAACAATGAGGTTTGTAATCTCTATGTGAATGCCGTTCCTTTTCATTTCCTTCAGCGATTCGTATATTGGCTCGACTGAAGGAACCGAGGAGAAATCCTTATAGAATTTTGGGTCTCCTCCTCCTTTAAAGTCGACTGTTGCAGCGTCCAAGTATGGCGCTATGGTTCTAACGGCTTCCGGAGTCATGTAGCCATTAGTCACAAATGTATTGAAGAAGCCAACTTGCTTTGCAAGCCTAGCCGTGTCGTATGCATATTCGAAGAATATGGTTGGCTCCGTATAGGTATAGCTTATACCTTGGCAGCCATTATTCTTTGTAGCCTTAACTACTTCTTCAGGCGGGAAATCTCTTCCTTTAATGTCCTTTTCCTGGCTTATAATCCAGTTATCGCAGAATTTGCATCTGAAGTTGCAGCCTATTGTTGCTATGGACATTACAAGCGCGCCTGGATGAAAATGCGAGAGGGGCTTCTTTCCTATGGGGTCTACGCAGGCAGAAATAGCCTTGGCGTAAACAAGCGAGTAAAG
>CAYXFE010000201.1:0-1550 GCA_964464195.1 uncultured Candidatus Bathyarchaeia archaeon | reverse complement strand
GTAGGAAGAGGAAGAACTTGCCAGTTAAACGTAAAAGCCGTGGACGTTCAAAAGGTGGGAAAGGAAGAAGCGACGTTGTACAGTGTTCAATATGCGGCGAATTTGTGCCAAGAGACAAAGCCAAAAAAGTAACCAGAAGAGTTTCAGTTGTTGACCCACAATTGGCTAGGGAACTTAGACAGAAAGGCGCATATATTGCCGCACCGCTGGAAACAAAATATTACTGTGTTTCATGTGCAGTTCATCACGGCATAGTTAAGGTTCGTTCCAAAGAAGAAAGGAAGCTTCGCAGAAGACCGCGAAGAAGATAGTCTCCCTCTATTTTGTAGCTTTATAGAAGTATAGAAGCCTCTGGACAACAGTAAAATTAGTTAGAACCGCGAGAACTATAATTCCGATGTTTAGGGTAAACTGCGGATTATAGCAGACGGCAGCTAGTGTAAAAATGGAAATTATCAGTATTCTTTCGGCTCTTTCAGCTACTCCAACCGTTTCCATCTTGACACCGGCGGCTTCGGCTCTAGCCCTACAGTAGCTTACAAGCAGGCAGCCTATCAAGGCGACAAAACCCCAGAAAAGGTCGCATAATCCCCCAATGATTATTCCAGCAATTATAAAGGCGTCTGAGTATCTATCCAGCAAAGAGTCTAGAAAGGCTCCGAAGGCTGTGGCTTCGCGGTAGCGGCGGGCAATTACTCCGTCAATTGCATCGCAAAACCCTGAAACCAAAAGTAGAATCGCCGCTAATAGAAGGGTTAGTGGATGAAAAGATTTCCATGTTGCATACGCTGCGGCGGAGGCTAATGCGAATGTTAAGCCCGTTATGCTTACGGTGTTCGGCTTAAATCCAGCCCTATGTAGAAGCTCAGCTTCACGCAAAAGCCACGTTTGAACCTTCTTCTTTATCTTTGTCAGCAATCCCCTCGCCTTCCGTGATTTTACAAAGCTGGTTCTATTTATATTATCCCTTTAACAATTAATCAAGAGAGGTGGAAAGGCTGATTTACATTGAGAAAATTAAGATTGACGATAAGACGGTTCTAGGCTTAAAGGTTGAATTGCCAAATTCTCCGCCTTTACTATTAATGGTTGGCGAAAAGGGCTTTATCATGTGCGGCTACCTGAATGTTGAAGTTGCTGAAAGGCTTCAGGTAGCGGCGGCGATGGTTAGCGGAGTTAAAAGCTTTCAAGATGTATTGGAGGCTGAAATCAAAGCTGCAACTTCGAAGGCTAGGGAGATGGGCATAAGTCTCGGCATGAAGGGGCGAGAAGCCCTTAGGAAGCTGGCTTAAGATTCTAATTCCCCAATTTTATTTGATTACAACTAAGAAAATTTTAAATAGAATGGTTCCGCATTCATGCATAAGTGGTTGAAATGGGCGATTTCGTTCCACATAGCTAAATTCTCTCCGAAGGGCTTCGTTACTGAGAAATGTTTTAAATTGAAAAACAATTTTCTGGCAGAAAAGCGTTTAGGAGGAAAGCTCAGAGATGGTTGAAGAGAAAAAGCCAGATATAGGAATTACCGTCAAAAAATCCGAAAACTTCTC
>CAYXFE010000200.1:0-1576 GCA_964464195.1 uncultured Candidatus Bathyarchaeia archaeon | reverse complement strand
GAGGAACTTTTGGATAAGCCTCTTCTCCTCGATATAGCGGATTTTCCGCAATATTTCAGGCGCCTTCTCAACTACCTCCTCCACGCCCTGCTCGTCAGAGTATGCAGTATCAATAACATCAATAATCTTGTCTTTCAGCTGATAATGCAAATAGTCGCCTTTCTGAAAGTCATACTTGGTTGGACCAGGCCCAGCCAGAATTATTCCCTTCAAGTCTGGTATGGAAAGGAAGATTTCATTGGCGTATTCGCCTACTCTTCGGAAATACTCTTGCAGACGCATTTCTCTTAAACGTTCAAATCTTCTGGCGGATTGGCCTCCAGCCCTATGCTTTCCCGGCACACCCGAAGTTATTTTACGCACTATTTCGAGTCTTCTACCCTTTAATACGGCGAAGGTTGCGGAGGATGCTTCCATAACGAGTATTCCGTAGGATTCACGCTCCTTCAAGAACTCACGTAGATGCTCTGTATGAAATCTTGAATCGCAACGGTAAAGGTATATTTGGATGGGTTCTGGCGGAATAATTACGTAGGTTTCTATTTTTTCGCTTCCAGGCCCATTCTGCGGCACAGCTCCGCAAAAGATTACTAGGCCTGTTTCTGGAACTTGCTTGAAGAGTTTTAGTCTCTGCATAACTTTGACGATGGCGTCCTGAACGTTTTTCCGCGTAGTCGTAGACTTTATGTTTGAGGCTGTTCCATATTCTTCTCTAAGCATGGAGATTACTTCGCTTATTTGGCGGCCAGGCGGAATATAAAGCGAAATAAGTTCTGTGCCTCTTCCTTCCTTGTTGGCTAGTATGTCCAGTGCCTTTTTGAGCCTATACTTCTGAAGCGACGTTCTTTTTCTGACAGATTCCAATGCTGATTTCCCACTTCGCGGTTAACCTTAAAATGGGAAGCTTATAAATAAAAATTCCTCAAGTTGGCTGGTCAAGCCCAACCCTTAAGTGCTACAATCTACATTTGAACGCTTCCTTTGAAGCCTTAGGAGTAAAGTGAAATGTGGAATCTAGTCATGCTTCCGTTATTTGCTTTCTTAATAGGGATAATTGCAGCCATGCTTGGAATAGGCGGGGGAGTCTTCATGGTTCCAATGCTTGTCCTTCTGCCATGGTATAACCTTGACCCCGCCACAGCATCCGGAACAAGCCTAGCGGCCATAGTTTTCACCTCTCTATCTTCAACGTTTAGGTATAGAAAGCAAAAGCGAATCGACTATTTGCTTGGCTTAGCTCTTGCATCAACAACTATTCCGGGAGCCTTCTTAGGTTCATATACCAAGTCAATCATAGAAACTTGGATTTTAGGATTAATTTTTGCCATATTCCTAATTTTCGTTTCAATAAGAATGTTCATTGGGAAAAGAAGGGAAAATAAGAGAAAAAATTCTGCGGGTAAAACTAGCGGCGGTAAAAAACGAAGGATAATTGACAGCTATGGAGAAATTTTCACTTATTCGGTGAATTTTTGGGCTACTCCGTTTTTGGGCTTCGTAGGAGGCTTCTGTTCGGGGCTTTTAGCAATTGGCGGAGGCGCTGTACTTGTGCCAGCGATGAATATGGCGTTAGGAG
>CAYXFE010000199.1:0-1602 GCA_964464195.1 uncultured Candidatus Bathyarchaeia archaeon | reverse complement strand
TTGCCCAAGACCTCTTTGAAATGGGACTCTGCACCTATCACCGAACAGACTCAACAACAGTCTCGACCGTAGGAATAAATCTGGCAAAAGACTACATTCAAGAGCGATATCCCTCACTTTTTGTTCCGCGAAAATACTTGAAGGAAGGAGCGCATGAATGTATAAGGCCTACGCGGGCGCTGGACACAGAACGCCTAAAAAACATGATTTCCCTCGGTCTGCTAAGATTTCCCAAGAGACTTACACGCGAACACTTCCTGCTTTATGACCTAATCTTTAAGCGTTTTATAGCGAGTCAAATGAAGGAGATAAAGGTGCTCTATCAAAAGTTTGACGTTTTAATTGACGGAAACCAAGCTTCAATCGAAAACCCAGTCGAAATCATAAGCGAAGGATTCAACAAGATTTTGCCAGTTAAACTTGAAAATCCAGTTGAAGAAGGAGAATACACGATAGAGTTTGCAAGAATCCTTCGTTTGCCAGCCGCTAGACTTTTCAGCCAAGGCGAAGTAATCGCTTTAATGAGGGAAAAAGCCATAGGAAGACCAAGCACGTACGCAAAAATTGTTTCAACACTTCTTGAAAGAAAATACGTAATTGAAAAAAGAAACAGATTGATCAGCACAAGGCTCGGCTTTAAAGTCTACATGTATCTTCGCGAAAAATTTGGGGATTACGTCTCAGAAGAGACAACGCGTAGGCTGGAAGCCCAAATGGACAGTGTGGAGCAGGGAAAAGCTGATTACCAGCAAATTCTAAATGAGCTTTATCAGGAAATATCAGAAATAAGGAGAAAAATATAGCCTATTCAATCTTTAATTCCTTTAACTTTTCCACAAATTTTACAAGTTCGTTGACAACAGCTTCGAAGATTTCTCTACCCTTTTCCGCGCTTGCCGTAGAGCTTTTTCCAAAAACTCCAGACTGTGTATAGTCTGCTGTGTTCCAAGGTATATTCAAGCCTTCAATTTGTGGGAACGGCTGCATTGGAGTTTCATCAACTGCCTTTTCCATATTAACCAATTGCGGATGCAGAAACAGATTAAGCGATGTTTCCTCAGCTCCGGCATGACCTCTCTCCTCTCTGCTAAATATTTCAGGTAAAAGCTTTCCGGCTAGCATCCACCACTGGAAAACTACTGCAAAAATTCCTTCCTTTTCTCTAAGTTCTCTCGTAGCTTCGGTTAGCGCGGCAATGTTTCCTCCATGTCCATTAATAATGAGTATTTTCTTCACGCCATATGTCTTAAGCGATAGGCATGTATCCATCACATAATTCTTCAAGGTTTCCGATCTAACATAAACCGTACCGCAGAAATGTCTATGATGAGAACTTACACCGAAGGGGATCACTGGAAGACATACAGTATTTGTTCTTTTCGCTACTTCCTCGGCTATGGCCTTCGCAATTAAATGGTCGGTTCCTAGAGGGTTGTGTGGTCCATGCTGCTCTGTAGAGCCAACTGGCAGTATAGCTGCATCATTTTTTGAAAAATATTGTTTGGCTTCAGGCCAACTCATTTCATGAAGCAAAAACTTTTGCATTTAACATCACCTCATTATGCTTAGTCTTTAATATTAAGTGGAGAATTAAAGGTTAAG
>CAYXFE010000198.1:0-1603 GCA_964464195.1 uncultured Candidatus Bathyarchaeia archaeon | reverse complement strand
GATGGAAGAGCATTGCAGATGGGGACTTCACATAATCTTGGACAGAACTTCTCAAAGGTTTTCGACATAAAATTCATCGGCAAAGACGAAAAAGAGCATTATGTATGGCAGACCTCATGGGGAATCTCAACAAGGCTTATAGGCGCACTTGTAATGGTTCACGGAGACGACCACGGAGTTATAATTCCTCCAAGAATTGCGCCAATCCAAACAGTAATAGTTCCAATATTTTACAAGGAAGTGGAAAGAGAAAAAATTCTTGGAAAAGCAAAAGAAGTCTACGAAAAATTAGGTAAAGGCGGAATATCAGCCGTTTTAGATGATAGAACCGAGTATACGCCGGGCTGGAAGTTCCACGACTGGGAACTTAAAGGAGTTCCGCTAAGAATTGAGATTGGACCAAAAGACATTGAGAAGGGGCAGGTAACATTTGCTAGGCGGGACAATTTCGAAAGAATAGCCGTTAAGCAGGAAGAGGTTGTAGAAGCAGCTAAGAAGGTTCTTGAGGATATACAGAGCAGCCTCTATAATAGGGCTAAAAAATTCCTAGAAGAACATATAACTACCGTTAGAACTTATGAAGAGTTTAAGAAGGTTTTGGCAGAGAAAGGCGGATTCATAAGGGCTTGCTGGTGTCTAAGCTCCGAATGCGAAGAGAAAATTAAGGAGGAGACTGGCGCTACGATAAGGATTGTGCCCTTCCAGAGGGAAGAGCCATTCTCTAACTGTATCTACTGCGGGAAAGAAGCGAAGGAAGTAGTCTATTTCGCAAGAGCCTACTAGCAACCCTTCTTTATTGTGTCTCCGTATTCATAATTCAAATTACTTTTAAGGAACAAAGATAACTAAATGATAATTTGAAATCAGCCCGGACGAGATAGTATAGTATGAAGGCCATACTTGTAATAGCTGATGGAATGGGCGATTGGCCACTAAAACAACTTAATGGAAAGACTCCGCTTGAAGCTGCAGACACGCCAAACTTGGATTTTCTCGCAAAGAATGGCATTTGTGGAATAATGGATCCGCTGGCGCCTGGAGTTCCGCCTGGAAGCGACGTTGCTCATCTTGCCATTTTAGGCTATAATGCGAAGAGAGTCTATACTGGAAGGGGCGCCTTAGAGGCTATAGGCTTCGGAGTTGAAGTTTTGCCCGGCGATATCTGTTTCAGATGCAACTTCGCAACTGTTGATGATAATTTGACTGTTATAGATAGAAGGGCGGGAAGAATAAGCACTGAAGACGCCTCAAGGCTTGCTAAAGACTTAGAAAAAGTCTATTTGCATAATCATCCCGAAGCGCAGATTACATTCAAAAATACCGTTCAGCACCGCGCCATCCTTCGCATTAGGGCGCCCGGCCTCTCAATGATGGTTTCCGACTCAGATCCACACGAAGTTGGAAAGAAGGTTTTAAAGGTTCGTCCCCTTGAGCACACGCCGGAAGCCGAAAAAACCGCAAGAATAGTCAATGAGGTTTTAGAAAAGTTTCATCAAGTATTGAAGAATCATCCAGTTAATGAGGAAAGAATCAAGCGAGGGTTGCCGCCGGCAAATATCATTCTTTGCAGAGGAGCTGGCGTGCTTCCGAAGATTAATCCATT
>CAYXFE010000197.1:0-1618 GCA_964464195.1 uncultured Candidatus Bathyarchaeia archaeon | reverse complement strand
GAGAGGTTTGCGTTTGAGTAGGGTTCCGCATATCTCGCATTTTTTAGGCTTATAGTCGGATGGGTATTTTTTGCGGCAAGCGGGACAGTAGAGTATCCATTTGAATCGATATTTTATTCCGAAGGTTGCCAGCGGCGAAAATTCTATTTTAAGTTTGCTGGCTACGTTCTGTATTGAGTAATCATCCGTTACAATTGTGGTTTTCTTATGTGCGGCTTTAAGTTGTAGAGCTAGGGCTAAAACTTCAATGTCCGCTTGGGAAAGATATTTGAAGTCTCCAGTTTTCTTAGATTGCTGCGTTACGATTTCTATAAATCTGTTTTCGGGCTGTATAATTTCCAGTTTTCCGTTTTCAACTGCTGTTTGAAACCTTAATCGAGGAGTAGCGTCAGATTTTAATTCTTCCTTAACGAGTGGAGTAGAGTATGCCTTTTCCTCGATTGTGGATGGGTCGAATCCGGCTATGAAGGCTGAAGTGTCTAGGATAAGGGCTCTTTTTCTTTTCAGCTAGCAGATTCCTCCCGAGTAAAGCAGTCTTCCTCTCAGGCGTTGATAGAAGTCCTCTTTGAATCTGACAAATCTCGTAGAATTTTCTGAAATTTTAACGCTAATTTTCTTTCCAGCCTCTAGAATCTCTTGATGATACCCGTCAATTATAATGGAGATTCTTTGGGGTCTTCTTGCTTTAATGGTGATTGTGGAATTTTTGGGGAAAACTATTGGGCGAAATGGGATGAGTGGGCAAACGGCTGTTACTACAAATGCTTCCATGTCTCTGTCAAGTACTGGGCCTCCAGCGGAAAGCGAATATCCGGTTGATCCGACTTGTGAGGCTACTATTACGCCGTCGGCTTGGCATTCTCCAACGTAATTTCCGTTTTTCCAAATTTTTGCGTAGAGAAGCTTAACTGGGAGTCCTGTAGTTATGAAGACTTCGTTTATGGCGTCCGGCAGTCTTTTATCATCTATGTATGTTGCCAGTTTGCTGTGTTTTTCGATTTTGAATTCTCCTTTTAGGCATTTGTCTATGGCTGTTAGGGCTTCTTCCGGTTTCACCTCGGCTAGGAAGCCTCTTTCCCCCATGTTTATGGTTAGGATGGGGGGTTCAGGCTTTGGGAGGAGAAGGCATGTTCGGAGGATTGTTCCGTCTCCGCCGACAGTTATGATTAGGTCTGTATTCATTTCTTCAATTGGCGAAGTG
This sequence comes from uncultured Candidatus Bathyarchaeia archaeon, assembly GCA_964464195.1. Lineage (GTDB taxonomy): Archaea > Thermoproteota > Bathyarchaeia > Bathyarchaeales > WUQV01 > CAYXFE01. The sequence goes on along the minus strand of CAYXFE010000197.1, from coordinate 417 downwards.
TTTTCTTTAAATCCTAACTTTTCGGCTAAATCGGAGGCGAGGATAACCTTCAAGCCTTTATCTTGCATATAACCTGCTATTTTTCTGGATAATTCGAGTGCCTCTTTAAGGTCAAGCCTTGAAACTATGCCTACGCTACTTATTTTTGTCGCCATTTTTCACGCCTTTAATTGGCGATACCTTAATTTATATATGGTTGTTTTTAAGAATGCTGTTATGTTAGGGAAATAGAGGCGAAAAGTATGAGCAGACCTGCTGATGTTGGAAGTTTACGTGTTGGAAGTTACATAATAATTGATGATGAGCCGTGCCGAATAGTTGAACTTACAAAGTCCAAGCCTGGAAAGCATGGAGCCGCCAAAGCAAGAATAGTTGCAATAGGCATATTTGACGGCCAGAAAAGAAGCTTTGTCAAGC
>CAYXFE010000196.1:0-1645 GCA_964464195.1 uncultured Candidatus Bathyarchaeia archaeon | reverse complement strand
ATCTTTGATTTCTTTAGGCATTTCTGTTTCACCTTTAGGTTTTGTAGATTGTTGTTTCACCCATTTATTTGGTTTTTGGTATATTCTACAGATTATTTTTCCCTTTCTCCCTCAATGTATTCTTCAACCCATTTTTTGGCTACAGAATCCGGCACTTGAACTGGTGGATGTTTGAAGGCGTAGGCTGAAATGCTAATTAGTGGCCCAGCTATTTTTCTGTCTAGGGCTATTTTTACGGCTCGGATAACGTCTATTACTACTCCGGCGCTGTTTGGCGAATCCTCAACCTCAAGCTTAACCGTAATCCTAACCGGCTGGTCGCCGAACTTTCTACCCTTCAAATGTATATAGCATATTTTCTTGTCACCTAGAAACGGCACGTAGTCTGATGGGCCAATCCTCGTGGGAATTTCATATGGAACAAGACTTGTTACGGCTTCAGTCTTGCTTATCCGCTTAGTTTTCAGCCGTTCCTCCACGGTCATATTTAGAAAGTCGGTGTTTCCACCTAGGTTAAGCTGATAGGTTTCGTCGACTATTACTCCGCGGTTTAGGCATAGATTCACTATGTTTCTGTGAAGAATCGTTGCGCCAAGCTGGCTTTTAATGTCATCGCCAGCAACCGGCAAGCCTCTACGCTCAAATTTTTCAGCCCAGTCACTGTTTGAGGCAATAAATTCCGGTATACAATTTACGAAGGCGCATCCAGCCTCAAGACAAGCATTCGCGTAAAACTGCGTAGCCTTATGGCTTCCTACAGGAAGGAAATTAACCAACATGTCGGCTTCAGTCTCTCTTAAAGCTTCTACAACATCCCTCATGGTTGGTTCTTGACCGTTGTAGACTTTAAAGGCTTCATGCATGTGGCCGGCGACTCCGTCCAGAATTGGGCTGGGCATGACTTTAACTCCAAGCTTTGGAACTTCAGCAAATTTCGCGCAGCGGTTGGGTTCGGCGAATATAGCCTCTGACAAGTCTTTTCCTATTTTTAGTCTATTCACATCGAAGGCACATACAAATCTAATGTCTCTAACATGGTAGTCTCCGAATTTCACATGCATAAGTCCCGGCACAAATTCGTCCTCTTTGGCGTTTCTGTAATATTCTACGCCTTGAATTAGGGCTGAAGCGCAGTTTCCAACACCAGCTATTGCAACTCTTATCTCGTTCAAGCGGATATCTCCTAGTGACACATGTTTAGGTATGGATGATTTTATTAACTGTTGTGGCAAAGCAAATAAGCAGATTTGCAGATTTATTGCTAGGAGTGGGAATGGAAGAGGTTAAAATTCGATATGAACCATTCAAGGAACTCATAGTTCTGCAATGTACAAAATTCGATTCAATAGAGGAGCTCGCCAGATTCACAGCCATAATTGCTGGCGGAAAACCTTCCGGTCTCTACTGGGCGGATGGAGTTGCATTTCTCTATTTTCCCCTAATGGCCTCAACCGACGCGGCTGCGAAAGAACTAATAGAAAACAGAAGAATTTACTGGACATTCCTAAGCTACGCGTTAATGCCAAACTACAAACCGCAAGTCGAAACTAAAGAGAAAATAATCATTCCCATAATAAACATGTCATCAAACGATTTCTTCAAAAAGGTGGCCCAATGGCTAAAGAACAGAACCAAATAAGAATTA
>CAYXFE010000195.1:0-1680 GCA_964464195.1 uncultured Candidatus Bathyarchaeia archaeon | reverse complement strand
AGGAGGAAGCTCACACAAGCGGCCTAACAGACCGCATAACCGAAATGCTCAGAAAGGAAAAAGAAAAAAGGAGTGAATGAAAATGAGTAAGGATTTGCCTGAAAAATTGATAAATGAAGAAGGATTAAGGCTTGATGGAAGAAAACCGGATGAATTGAGACCTATAAAACTTGAAGTTGGAATATTAAGCAATGCTGACGGCTCAGCCTACATAGAACAAGGGAAAACCAAAATTTTGGCGGCTGTTTATGGACCGAAAGAGGTTCATCCCCGCCATCTGGCACTTCCAGATAGGGCAATTTTAAGATGCAGATATCACATGGCTCCATTCTCGGTAGAAGAGAGAAAGTCCCCAGCACCATCAAGAAGGGAAATGGAGCTTTCAAAAGTCATTAGAGAAGCCTTAGAACCATCAATATTCCTTGAATACTATCCAAGAACCGCAATAGACGTTTTCATCGAGGTTTTACAGGCTGATGGAGGAACAAGATGCGCCGGAATCACGGTGGCTTCTCTCGCATTGGCTGACGCTGGAATTCCCATGCGAGATCTCGTCTGTGCGTGTGCTGCTGGAAAGGTTGATGGCACAGTAGTGTTGGACCTAACGGATGTTGAGGATAAGAAGGGCGAAGCGGACGTTCCATTTGCAATGATGCCAAACACAGAGTCGGTTACACTTTTACAGATGGATGGAATGCTTACGCCTGAAGAATTTGAAAAAGCCTTTAACATGGCTGTCGAGGGCTGCAAGAAGATTTACAGTCTGCAGAAGGAAGCTTTAAAGGCGAAGTATGTTGCAATTAAGGAGGCAGTTGAAGAATGACAACTCAATCAATAGTTTCAAGAGTTAAGCAGAAAAGGATTGCGCAGCTGCTTACTAAGGGAAAGCGGATAGATGGAAGAGGCTTGACGGATTATAGGGAAATACAGATTGAAACGGGCTTAATTGAGAGGGCTGAGGGCTCAGCCAGAGTCAAACTTGGAAAAACCGAAGTTCTAGTAGGAATAAAAGTTGAGACTGGTGAGCCATACTCCGATACTCCTAATGAGGGAGTCCTAGCCGTAAACGCGGAGCTTGTTCCATTGGCTTCTCCAACATTCGAGCCTGGCCCGCCAGACGAAAATGCGATAGAGCTTGCAAGAGTAGTTGATAGGGGAATTAGAGAATCAAAGGCCATAGCACTTGAAGAATTATGCTTAATTCCTGGAAAGAAGGTCTTCATAATATTCATCGACATCTACGTGCTAAATCATGACGGGAACCTTATAGATGCCTCCGCCTTGGCTTCGCTTGCAGCGCTGATGAACACGAAAATACCAAATTATGAAATTGAAAATGGCGAGGTTAAAATTAAGTCTGGCTACAAACAGCTTCCAATAAGGAATTATCCAGTAGCCATAACCTTCGCGAAAATAAATAACCAGCTCGTTGTTGATCCATGGCTTGAAGAGGAAAACGTGATGGATGCCAGATTAACCATAACCTTCGAGAAGGATGGAAAAATATGTGCTATGCAGAAAGGTGGAAGCGGATGTTTCACAACAAAACAAATTTTAGAAGCCGTTAAGATAGCTTCAGAGAAATCCCAAGAATTGAGAAAGCTAGTGGTGAAGACTTAATGGGAAGAACCAAAAAGATAGGGCCTCTCCGCGGATTCGGCGCAAGGTATGGAGCCACCG
>CAYXFE010000194.1:0-1681 GCA_964464195.1 uncultured Candidatus Bathyarchaeia archaeon | reverse complement strand
GTGTTGAAGCCGAAACAATATACTGGCTTGCCTCACGCCTACTTAATAGCTGCCAAAGGGACAGCATCCTTGCCAGAAAAATGAAGATTGAGAATCCAATGCAGATTTTGTGGTGGCGTTTTGCAGCCCATTACTTAAGGCTCATTGCTGACTGCGCGAAAAAGATGGCTCAAAAAATCATAGCTTTAAGCAAAAACTTCGACCGAATCGGCGAATTGCTGAAGAACGATATGATAAAAATTAACGAGGACTCCTATGCGGTTTGCCATAAGGCCATAAACAGCTTCTTCTCAAATAATGCTGAGTTAGCAAATGAGGCAATAGAAGACTACCTAAAGGTGCAGAAAGCCGAAGAAAAAATTCAGGAAAGAATATGCACTCACGCTTACCTACATAGCAAATCATTTTCGGTAAGTAAATACTTTAAGGGAAAAAAGCCGATTGAACCGTGCATGATAGCCCAGATAAGCTTCATAGTTTGGGCTGCTCGAAGAATAGCGGAACTCGGCTCGGAAATAGCCGAAACAGCAATTCACAAGACATTATGTAAATATACAAACCTCTGCAAACCCATTCTTGAAGAAAAATAAGTTATGTTTTAAGAAAAACCAAATTATATTGGTTTCAAACCAAAATATTTTTAATGGAATATTTCGCATTACAGGGTATGCAGATAAATCTAGATGAAGTTGAATACATTACTGAGACAACGCTTACCATTAGAGGAACAAGAAGACGCACAACCGTTCCTAAAGAGATAGTTGAACATTTCGGGTTAAAAGATGGAGACAGAATCAGATGGATACTTTTCAAGGATAACACCCTAATAATTGTTCCAAAAATTGATAGGAAAGCTTCTAAGAAATAGGTGTCCCCAGTGATGATATTCCTTCTTGTTTTTGTGATGGGTTTTTTCGCACAGTATATAGATGGCGCCTTGGGAATGGGCTATGGAGCCTCATCCTCATCCTTCCTAATCGCAGCGGGGTTAACTCCCGCAGTAGTTTCCGCCTCAGTGCATACGTCAGAAATATTCGCCAGTCTGGCTTCCGGAATATCCCACCTAAGATTCGGAAATGTCAATGTGAAAATAGCTTTTCCGCTCACAGTTTCCGGCATAATCGGCGGAACTCTTGGAGCCTATTTCCTATCCAGCCTACCTGGTGATTTGGTGAAACCTTTTGTTGGAATAATACTTCTAGTCTTAGGCATCAGAATTTTTCTGAGGTTCTTCTGGAGAAAACACATGAAATTGACTGAAGGAGAATTCTCCTGGCGCTTTCTGGCGCTCCTAGGGCTTGTTGGAGGAATCGTAGATGCCTTTGGCGGCGGCGGATGGGGACCGATATGCACTTCCACTCTTGTTTCTGCAAATAAGACTGAGCCAAAATATGTTATAGGTTCCGTAAACCTCGCGGAATTCTTTACGACAATAGCTATAGTTCTTACCTTCGGGAGAACTTTAGGCTTTGAAAACTTCCTCTGGAATATCACAATTCCACTAATAATTGGCGGTGTCATAGCTGCTCCGTTAGCTGCATACACCTGTAGAAAAGTTTCTCCCCGCATTTTAGGCTCACTGGTAGGAATTATGCTCATAATATTAAATGCAAGAATTCTGATTAGCTCTTTACTGGAACTACTTTGCTTAGTCAATTGTTTGTAGGATACTTAATAGAAT
>CAYXFE010000193.1:0-1686 GCA_964464195.1 uncultured Candidatus Bathyarchaeia archaeon | reverse complement strand
GCATTTCCTCTATTATTTCCTGTTTTATTCCTGTTTTAGCCGCTATTTCGGTTTTTTCTCCTTTTCCATAGAATATGTAGTCGAAGAGTTCCGGCGTTAGTTGTTCAGGCTTTATCTTATACTGCCTAATATGCTTGTTTATTGTGTAGAATGCCATGTAGATTGTTGAGTCGCTTAGTGTTTCAACTATCCATTCTGGATTCCATGGCAACGGCGTTCCTAAACCAGTTTTTCTTGCGCATGCCCATTCCTTCAGCCAGTCTATCACGTCTAGGAACCATTGTCTGGCTGTTTCCGGATAAATTTTCATTCTTGAAAGGGCTTCTTTCGCTTTTTGTTTCCATTCTGGATCTGAATATTTTAGGAACCATTGGTCTTCTAGGACTTTAACTGTGCATTCTGTTAGGCATCTGCAGACTACGCGTTGAGGCAAATCATACATGATGTCGGCTATACCTTTGGCTCTAAAATCTTCAATGAGTTTCTCTTTAACTTCCCTAACCAGCTTGCCAGCGTATTCTCCGCAAATATCCTTTAAGACTCCGCCATGAAACTCCTTCTTATATAGAATTTTCGTTGCCTCTTCTGCCTTTGGGTCATACTGATTTTTCGCTCCAAGCTTTTCTACAAGCTCTATTGCGGGATACTCGCCGAATCCTTCAACTTTAATCATTGATATCGGCTTTATCTCCTCAATTTGAGCAGATTCTAATCCATACTCTTTTAGTATTTCTGGCTTTTCCTTCAAGTCTTTTAAGGCTAGCCAGTCGTATGGCGCGTGGGCTGGAACGCTGTAGACTACGCCAGTTGCATGTTTTGGATCTACAAACCAGCCTGGCAATATTAGAAGCGGCTTATCATTAACTGGGCTTTTGCAGTATTTTCCAATAATTTCTTTACCCTTAAATTCCTCGATTATTTCGACTTTTCTTGCTTGATTTTTCAGTTTTTCTGCTGCTTCTCGGCTTATTATCCATTTTTCTCCGTTAACTTTCGCCTTTACGTATGTGGCGTCTGGATGCAGCCAAAGGTTTGTTACTCCGTAGATGGTTTCTGGACGAAATGTAGCTGCCACCAAGTAAGCGTCTTCATAAGGAAATTTCATTAGGATGTATTCTTCTGGTGATACGCCTTCTCCTTCTTGGCGGTCTGCGTCGCCTGTCGGGCTTTGGCAGCGCGGACACCAGACGACTGGATGCGTCCCTCTCGTCACATAGCCCTTCTCTTTCAGCCTTAAATATTGCCATTCAATGAATTTGTTGTAGGTTGGGCTTGTTGTGTGGAATTCTCTACGCCAGTCTATTGAGAATCCCATTTTTTTGGCGGCAATTTTTCCTTCCCGTGTATAGTAGCTCGCCATATAGACTGGGTCAACAAACTTTTCGATTTCCTCTTTTGGGACGCCGTCAATCTCCATTAAAGCCTTGATGAAAGCTTGGTCTCCCTCCTTTACTCTTTGGCTTGCTCCCGCTAATGGGCCGCCTGTCCAATGCCACGCCCATGGGAAAAGCACGTTGTAGCCTTGCATACGCTTAAAGCGAGCGTACACGTCTACGCGGGTGGCGGTAAAGCCATGCCCAAGATGTAATGGCCCGTTCATGTAGGGATATGGAAAAGTTACGAAGATTTTTGGCTTGGATGGGTCTGGGTCAGCCTCGAAAATGCGGTTTTGCTCCCATGCTTTCT
>CAYXFE010000192.1:0-1687 GCA_964464195.1 uncultured Candidatus Bathyarchaeia archaeon | reverse complement strand
TTAAAGCCTAGACTGTTAACCCTTTTAAGGCTTCGCGATTATTAGATTTTGCGAACAGAGGCTGAAAAATTGATTCTGCTAGTAGCTTCTGAAAAGGACATTGCAAGCATGAATATAGCCAGAAAACTGCTTGAAAACTACGGCTTCGAGCAAACTTCGGAAAAATTTGATGAAAATCCAATTTATACTCTGAAGCTTCGAAGCCGCGAAGTAAGACTGGTTTACACTAAGAAAGACTTGATTTACACCCAAGACATAACAGAACACTTCAAACCTGAACTCATAATATATATCTCACGCCATAGCAGCGCAAGCGGAAAACCAACACTTTCCGTGCATACTCCAGGAAACCTAACCGAAGATGCAAGCTACGGAGGGTTACCCAGAAAAATCTCAGTTTCTCCAGCCAATGCCATGCGAAATGCCCTAAAGGAGATGGAAAGGCTGAAGCAAGAATGGAACCTAGAATACGAAGTATGCTACGAATGCACTCATCACGGGCCTTCACTTGATGTCCCCACAATGTTTGCGGAGCTGGGAAGCTCGCCTACACAATGGAAAGATTTGAAGGCAGCCGAAGCCGTGGCGCATGCAGCAATTAAAGCAGCAACCAGCGAAGAAAGATGCACGGTTGCGTTAGGTATCGGAGGGCCACACTATAATGCTAAATTCACTAGAATAGCCTTAACCGAAGACGTAGCATTTGGACATATGATTCCGAAGCATCTAGTCGGTGTAGTTGATGTTGAAATTTTGAGACAGTGTGTTGAGAAAACCTTAGAAAAAGTTGAATTGGCCATTTTGGATTGGAAGGGAATTAGGGGAGCTGACAAGCAGCCTCTAATGGAGAAACTAGAGAATGTAGGATTAGAAATAAGAAAAGTTTAGGCGGGCATCATTAACGTTTTTATACTCGATTAGAATTGAGTAAGTAGGATTAACCATGGGCTTGACATCCTTTCTATCCTCATGCTCGCGATTGCTTAAGATGGCTAGGAAACCTTCTAGAGACGAACTTCGGTTATCGCTGAAAATATGCTTTATAGGCATAGCCGCCGTTGGAGGAATAGGCTTCATAATATCCTACATAGCCTTTATACTGGGGGCTCCAATCTTCCAAGCGTAGGCGTAGGATGGAAAATTATGGAGGATAAGAAGGCGGAAAAGTCGGGAAAATTCGCTTCTACTTCAATATTTGCTGTCAGAACAACTGCCGGGCAAGAGAAGAATGTAGCCAACCTTATCGCTGCAAGGGTTGAATTGAAGAATCTTCCAATAAAGGCTATACTTGTCCCGGAAGCCATGAAGGGATACGTCTTCATAGAGGCTGAAGGCCCCCACTTCGTTGAGGAGGCAATAGCTGGAATAAAGCATGTCCGTTCAAGAGTTCCATATGGAAAGGTGGACTTTGAAGAAATAGAACGCTATATTGTGGCCAAACCAATCATAGAGGAACTAGATGAGAACGACATAGTTGAGGTTATAGGCGGTCCATTTAAGGGCATGAGAGCCAAAATAACTAGAATAGATAAATCTAAAAACGAGGTTACCCTTGAACTTTTAGAGGCTACATTTACTCTACCAATAACCGTTCACGCAGACTATGTAAAGCTAATTGAAAAAGCAAAGAAAGGTGAATAGAATGGGAGAAAAGAAAACAATTGAAGCGCTTGTTCCAGGAGGCCAA
>CAYXFE010000191.1:0-1693 GCA_964464195.1 uncultured Candidatus Bathyarchaeia archaeon | reverse complement strand
CAGCAGGGCGAAGTATATGCTCCGCCGCCCCTCCTTTCTTTCAATCTCGGAGGGATCAAAGACAAGTGAAAACACCACTATGCAACTTTTGCCTAAGAAGCGGAATACTATGCCCAAAATGCCAAGCCAAACTAGATTCTGGAGAAATAACCAGAACAGACCTAAAAATCGCCCAAATTCTACTCCAACTTGAAGAAAGATTCCCTTCATTACAAAATGTTTATTTTCACAAGGCCATAGAAGCCGACGGAATTCTCGCGTTAATCGTTGGCCAAGGCGATGTTCCTAGACTTTTAAGTTATGGAGGAAAAATAATTAGGGAACTCAGCCAAAAAACTGGGAAGAGAATTAGAATTTTGGAGCATGGCGTAAGCGATAGAAAATTTCTTGAGGATTTGTTTGCGCCCTATCCAATTTTGACGATAAATACTATTTGGCTTCCGGATGGAACTACTGAAACCCGCGTGATTCTGCGGAAGCGTGGTAGAAACCCGCCTAGACTGAATATTGAAGCCTTAAAGAAGATTGCCAAAAAGCTTAGGGGGATGACGCTCCGCATAGAATTTTCAGATTAAAACTTCAAGAGGAAAGTTTATGCATATTGACGAGCTTGGAGAATGGAGAAGAACACATTTCACATCGGAAATAAAGCCTGAACTTGACGGCCAAGAAGTCATAATTTTTGGATGGGTAAAAGAAATACGCGATTTAGGCGGAATAGAGTTCATAATACTCCATGACAGAGAAGGAACGGTTCAAATAACAATTCCCAAAAAGAAAGTGCCAAGAGAAGTTCTTGAAAAGGCAGATTTACTGCAAACACAGTATAGCATAGGCGTTAAAGGAATCGTGAAAAAGACTGAGCTTACACCGAGAAAAGTGGAGATTATACCAGAAGAGCTGAAAATTCTTGGCGTAGCCAATCATCCATTACCCCTAGACGTTACCGGGAAGACGCCGGCTGAGCTTGACACCCGCCTGGATGCACGTGTCCTAGACCTATGCAAGGAGGAGAACAGAGCCATATTCAAGATTGCGCATGAAACCCTAAATGCAATAAGGCAGTTCCTTTCCGAAAAGGGCTTCATCGAAGTGAATACGCCCAGAATAATTGCATCCGCAACCGAAGGAGGCGCCGCCCTATTCCCAGTTGAATACTTTGACAAACAAGCTTTTCTGGCTCAAAGCCCCCAGCTCTACAAGGAACAATTAACCATATGTTTCGAAAGAGTATTCGAGATTGGACACTTCTTTAGAGCCGAAGAATCCCACACGCGAAGGCATCTAAGCGAATTCATTTCCGTAGACATCGAAATGGCCTTTGCAAACGCGGAAGACGTTATGCAAGTGCTTGAGCAACTCATACATCATGTCTGCAAAAAGATAAAGGAGAAATGCCAAAGGGAACTTGAAATTTTAGGCTATAATTTCGAAGTGCCGGAGCTTCCATTTAAACGGCTAACCTATGATGAAGTGCTTGAAGAATTGAAGCAGTATGGTTTCGAGATTCCATGGGGCGAGGATATACCAACTCCGGCTTTCAGAAAGCTCGGCGAGCTGCATCCATACTTCTACTTCATCACCGACTGGCCAACAGAATCAAAACCATTCTACATACAGCCGAAAAAGGATAATCCGAAACTTTCAGAATCATTCGACCTAATGTGGAAATGGATAGAACTCGCCTCAGGTG
>CAYXFE010000190.1:0-1699 GCA_964464195.1 uncultured Candidatus Bathyarchaeia archaeon | reverse complement strand
GAGCAGAAAGAGTCAGTGTATGTATACTCGCTATCAGCCGACGGTGGTCTAATAAGCAATGTGATGGACTTGGCGCGATACATAATTATGTATCTAAACCGTGGAGAATACGACGGAAACAGAATACTGCCGCCGCATCTCATAGAAGAAATGGAAAAGCCAAGAGTAAAGCTTCCAGTCCAGATTTTCGGCGGAGAAGCCTACGCTTATGGACTAATGACTATTCCAAACTTTCTCGGCTATAAACTCGTAGGCCATGGAGGCTCAGTGCTAACTGCAACAGCCTACATAGGCTATATTCCGGAAAGAAAAATCGGAATAGCCCTGCTAGCTAATGGAAGCGGCTATCCGCTTTCCCAGCTTGGAATGTACGGATTAGCATTAATGCTCGGCGAAGACCCGGAAAAACTTCCATTCATAAAATTAGAGAGACAACTAGAAAGCTTGACCGGCAGATACCAAACCTACAAAGGAACAATGGACGCCCAAGTTGTAAAGAAAGGCTCATTTCTCTGTGTAATAATCAAGGATAGGTACATGGAGGAAGTAGTTCCGCTGTTTCCAGAAAACTTGGAAGGAAACGTGAAGACCTTCTATACGCTTCAAGGAGCCGGAAAACTAAAAGTCGAATTTATAGTAAACGGAAAAGATGTTGACTTGCTGTTTGAAAGGTACAGATTGAAGAGGGTTGGAGTCCTATAGCCCACATACACATCAACATGAAATATCTACAATTCAACCTGATATGGTTCGATTCGCTTGGAGCAAAGTCCACATGTACCCTAGTAAGGACGCCAGACGCCTCAATCCTCATAGATCCAGGAGCTGCAATAATGCAGCCCGGCTTCCCAGCCTCACTAGAAAAGAAGATTTACTGGCTGGAAAAGGCGAGAAAAGCCATAAAAAAGGCATCCAAAAAAGCTGAAGTTATCGTGATTTCCCATTATCACTATGACCACTTCACCGACTTCAACAAAACAATCTATAATGGAAAACTCGTTTTGGCTAAAAACCCAAACGAATACATAAATGATTCGCAAAGAGAAAGAGCGGAAAACTTCTACAACAATATTTGCAAAGCATTCGGCAGAACCAAACTTGAAGATTTACTAGAAGAAAGAAAAGAAGAAAAAGAGTATCCAGACCCTCTCGAAGAGCTTCCTCTCGCAATGAGCATGGATTACGGGGACTATAACCCAAGAAAAAGGGAATTATTAAAGAAAGGTGAGAAATGGTTTAAGGCAAGAGTCAAAAAATGGAACAGCTACAAAGAGATACCAGAACTAAAATTTGAAAATTGCCAAGTCAAATTTGCGGATGGCAAACAATTCAAATTTGGAGAAACAACGATAAAATTTACAAAGCCACTTTTCCACGGGATAGAATTCGCAAGGGTAGGATGGGTAATCTCAACAACAATATCGTACAAAAACGAAAAAATAATTCATACATCAGACCTACAAGGTCCAACAATTGAAGATTACGCGGAATGGATAATAAAAGAAGATCCAAACATCCTAATCCTAGACGGTCCAAGCACCTACCTTATACCCTATATGCTAAATTTAATCAATCTAAAACGAACAATAAAAAATGCAATAAAAATAATAGAAGAAACAGAGAAACTTCAGCTAATCATTTACGACCACCACTTACTAAGAGAGCCAAAATATAGGGAAAGAGTAAGTCAAGTCTATGA
>CAYXFE010000189.1:0-1716 GCA_964464195.1 uncultured Candidatus Bathyarchaeia archaeon | reverse complement strand
TTTCTGAGCATTTCGGTTATGCGGTCTGTTAGGCCGCTTGTGTGAGCTTCCTCCTCAATTTTACGTATAGCCATAACCGCAAGCCTTTCACTCTCTAGCGAGCGGCCGCTAACAAGTATTAGGCCATTTTGGCCCAAAACAATGTTGCAGCCTGTCTCTCTTTTTATTACATTTATCATTGAGCCCTTTCTTCCAATTACTCGCGGAATCTTTGTGGGGGTTATTTGAACTATTTGGCCTCGGGTTATTTTTCCTAATCCTCGCTCATTTACTGTAAGCAGCGGATTTTGGGTTCTGTCATAGGAGATTATTTTTGCTATAATCATGTCTCCTACGTCATAGATTGCTGTTAAGTCATCTTTTCTGGGGTTAAATCCTTTCTCTAAAACATCCGAAGCCCTTAACAGAGCCATATAGGGAGAGTTAATGTCAACGATCCATCCGGAAACGCCGACTTCAACTATTTTTCCAATAACCGTGTCGCCTATTCTTGGCACATAGAAGGCTCTAAGAGCAACAACTTGAATCTTCTTGTTCGCATATTCTATTAAGCCCACCCGCGAGGCATAGATGCGTTTTCCCTCTTTAAACGTGTTTTCTCCAGCTATATAATCGCCTTCAGCCAACAAATCTCCCGGAACAACAATTTCCCTTTTCTCAAAAAATATAGGCAATACATTTCATCTCCAACAATCTAAATTATTCAATAATTTTTGCTTCCGCATTCCCCTTTGTTATTTCCCCCAATTTTTCAAGGAAAGGCCCATAAAGCCCAGCTGGCATTTCAATAACAGCGTGAAAGGAGCCGTCTGCACGCCACTCCTCATGCTTTATTGTTCCAAAGCTCTTGACTGTTCCGTAAGCCTTTCCAGAATACTGCGCGGGAATGTGAACAGAAACTGATACCTGCTCCATCTTTAATGGTAAGACTGAACGTAAAAGCTTTATAACCTCCTTAGCTTGCTCCTCAGCATCCTTGAATGGATCTATGGAGAAGTGTATTTGCTGCATTGCCTGCTCAATTCTAAGAGGCGGATGCGGAAGATTAGTTCTTGGATCTACACAGTTGCGTGAAATAAAGGCTATTATCTGCCTTCTCTTATCTTCAATTAGTTTTCTTTTCTGTTCAGCTGTTAGCTGAAGTATTCCTCGTTTAAGTATTATTTCAGCTATTTTCAGCGGATCCGTAGTTCCGAAGGCTTTTCTTAACTTCTCTTCTGATGCTCTGAGCCCCTTGTTTGCGTCTGTAAATATTGTTTCTGTTACAAGCACTTCGGATACTGAGTGCCTTTTTCCAAGTCTATATTCAAATGCGGGGTCGGGCTTTACGAGAATTTCGAATCTTTCTCCTTCACGGGTTATCCTTGCAACCGTGTATTTTTGGCTCATCTATCCTCCCAGACTTTTAATGTACATTTCAACTTCTTCATCTGAAAGTATTCGAACTTTCTTTGTGTCTTTTGGTATTATTCCAATTCTTATTCTTGGCTTTTCGCCTCTGGCTTCCATAGCCTTAACTAGACATTTTGTTGCAAGTTTTATGGCTTCCTCTAGTGTTAGATTGTCTCTGTATTCTTCTTTCAGTATTTTCTCAACTGTTTCTCTTCCTATTCCGACGGCTACGGCCTTAAAGCTTCTATATGAGCCGCTTGGGTCAGTAACGAAGAGTTTGCATCCAGTCTTGTCTACTCCTCCAAATAATATTGAGACTCCGAA
>CAYXFE010000188.1:0-1719 GCA_964464195.1 uncultured Candidatus Bathyarchaeia archaeon | reverse complement strand
GTTAGACTGCCTAATGGGTTAAAATGGTACTGTAACGCTAAACTTGGGTTAAGAATTGACAATGCCTGCAAAGTAAGAGGGCTTCCAGTCGTTATTGACAGAACAGTTAGTATTCCTTGAGCCACGGAAAGTGCAAAGTAAAGCACTATGCCTAAAACAAGCGCTAATCCACCCTTTCGAATCTTCATGGCAACTATTAGGAGAATAGCGGTTAAGAAAAGCGGATAGGAAAGTGAAGCTAGATAGGAGACAATTACTGTTGTGAGGTTGGCGGAAACTGTTTGTGGAGCCATAATGAAAAGTGCGAAGAACTGTATTCCAAGAAACATTAATAGGGATACACCCAGCGCCGAAAGAAGCTTAGCAGTTAACACCATATGCCTTTTCAAGGGATATGAAAGCAAAGTTTGAATTGTTCCCTTCTCAAATTCATTTCCAAAGCCATAAACCACATTCTTAAAGATCAAAATGAGAAATATGAATAGAGGCATTCCCATCTGGATGCTCACAAGTTGGTAGGTATAAGCCTCTCCACTTCGAGGAGAAAACATTAAAGTTATTCTGCTTCCCAAGCCAAGGAAAGCAAATGTGCTTATTGCATATAGAAAGGCGAAAACTTCCAATATTGGAAATCTAAAGTCCTCGTGAATTGAAGCCGCTAAAATTTCAAGAAATGGATGCCCCTTTCTTCTTTCCATTATCTCTTCATCTCCTTTTCCTTTACAACTTTGTAGTAGAGCTGTTCAAGTGAGGCTGTTCCAAGCTCTATCCCCATAATTGTCGCGCCAATCTCTTTGGCAATTTTCGGCGCATCCTCATAAATTTTGGATTCGGCGCCTTCAACAGCAATAAGCGAAACTCCTCTGCTGTCAACAGATATTCTCTCTACATAAGATAACTTTCTGAGACCATCGGCGAATTTTTCAGGCTTATCCGTGGTTATCCTAATAGCCTTGGCGGAATACTTCTCAAAAAGCTCAGTCAATGAGCCTGAAGCTAAAACCCTTCCCTCATTTATTATTGCAACTGAATCGCAAACTCTGCTTAACTCCGGAAGAATATGGGAAGAAATTAGGAAAGTGACTTTCTCCTCCTTATGAAGATTCAAAATTAAATCAAGAAGATTGCTTCTAGCCTCGGGGTCTAAATTTGAAGCTGGCTCATCAGCAATTATAAGCTTGGGACTATGAATTAATGCATGCGCAATCGCAAACTTCTGCAACATGCCCGCCGACAAACCTTTAATCTCCCTATCATAAGCATCTAATCCAACAATTTCCAAAACTTCTTGCGCTCTTGACTCTGGCACACCGAAAATTCTGCATGCCCTCCTTAAGTAATCCAAAACTTTATGATGAGACGGAAAATACGCCTTCTCATAGATCACGCCTATTTTCTCTCTTATTTTTGGGTTGTCCCATGGATCTTCGCCGAAAACTGAAACTTTTCCCTCGTCGGGCTTTAACAGGCCGAGAATAATCTTTATTGTCGTCGTTTTCCCGGCCCCGTTAGGCCCTATTAACCCCATTATTGAACCTTCATTGACCTTCAAGTCTAGTCCATTTACAGCTTTAATTTTGCCGTAGCTTTTGTGAATATTTTCTGCGACTATCAGTTCAGACATAACTTTATTCTCCATGCTCTGAGAAACTTATTCTTTCTAGCCCTTATTCTAATTCTCTTCGGTCTTTTAAGTCTTTGAGCTGTTTGTCGTAAATG
>CAYXFE010000187.1:0-1734 GCA_964464195.1 uncultured Candidatus Bathyarchaeia archaeon | reverse complement strand
CGATTTCTTCAAAAAGGTGGCCCAATGGCTAAAGAACAGAACCAAATAAGAATTAAGGGAGCTGTTGTAAGCGGACAAGGAGTAGGCAAAAACTTTGTAGAACTAAAATGGGCGAGAAGACAGTTTGAGGAAAAGTTAGGGTTTAAACCCTACCCTGGAACGCTAAACCTGATTTTAACAGATGAAGAAGCCGAAAAAAGGAGGAAACTGGAAAGACTTGAAGGAATAGCTATTACGCCGGAGAAAGGATATTGCAAAGCAAAATGCTTCAAAGCTGAAATTGAAGGATTAGAAAAGGTTGAAGCCGCCATAATTCTCCCTTCAGTTTCTAATTATCCGAAAAACCTTATTGAGATAATTTCTCCAGTAAATCTACGCAAAAAACTAAATTTAAGAGATGGAAACAGTCTGGAAATTCTAGTTTATTGCTGGTAAGCACCTATTTTATTCCCTTTCTTTTATAGAATGCCTCCATATACTCATCGAAGCACTTACACTTCTGCAAATAGCTTCCATATCTGACAAGCGCATGCATGGCTCTAGCGGCATCTTCAGGCGAGCCATATGCTGGAATGCCATACTTGTCAAATCTTGCACGAACATACATAGCCATTTCAGTCTCGCCTATATCACATGCCACAACCGGCTTCTCATAATTCTTAACCAGATTCGCTATTCTGTCTATGAAATCTTCCATTAAGGCTGGAAGGTGATGAAGACCCAAAATTATTATTCCGTCTATTTCAGGATCTTCTAGGAGTATTTTTGTTGCGGTTTCGAACATCTCCGATGTTGCCGAACCGGTTAGGTCTACTGGGTTAAGGTTGGTTGCAAACTTTGGAATCTTACCTTCTTTTTTCAAGTTTTCAAATTTTTGAATTGTCTCTTCAGAGAACTTCTTAACGTTCAATCCTCTACTTTCGCATTCATCTACAGCCATTATTCCGGGGCCGCCCGCATCGGTAATTACGCCTATAACGTTTCCTTTTGCTGGTGGCTGATAGGCTAAAGCCTTTCCTACGTCAAAGAACTCCTCCATGTCCCTTGCCCTTATCACTCCGCATTGTTTGAATGCTGCTTCGTATATGCTGTCTGTTCCTGCTATTGAGCCGGTATGCGATGCGGCGGCTCTCGCTCCGGCGGAAGTCTTTCCTGTCTTTAACGCCACGACGGGCTTTACGCGTGTAACTTTTCTTGCTGCCTCCATGAATTTTCTTCCTTCGCGTATTCCCTCAACATAAAGCAGAATAACATGCGTATAATCGTCATAAAGCAGATATTCGAGCATTTCAGCCTCGTTAACATCGCATTTGTTTCCGAAGCTTACGAACTTGCTTACTCCAAGCTGTCGGCCTGTTAGGAAGTCGAGGGCTGAGGCGCCGAATGCTCCGCTTTGGGTCACTATTGAAATGTTTCCCGCCATAGGCCTTGGAGTCGCAACCATCTCGTCTCCTGTGCTTAAAATCTTCGTTTCTGGAAGGAACAGCATGTCAACTCCTGTGCGAGAGTCGTAGACACCTAGGCAGTTTGGTCCAAGAACTCTTATTCCGGCTTTTTTGGCTATTTCCGTGACTTCCCTTTCTAGCTCATGATTTCCTATTTCGCTGAATCCAGCTGTGATTATAACCGCCGCCTTAACTCCTTTTGCGGCTGCTTCACGCATGATCTCCGGAACAACGGGAGCGGGAACAACAACTACTATTAAATCTACTTTGCCGGGAATTTCGCTTAGAG
>CAYXFE010000186.1:0-1752 GCA_964464195.1 uncultured Candidatus Bathyarchaeia archaeon | reverse complement strand
TTGGCTAGGATTTCTCCTTCGAATGAGGCTATTCCTACGCTGAAATCGTCTGCTGTGCTTTCGATTCCTAGGCAGTATTCCACGTCCAAACCTCGCTGAAATCTTAGAATATCCTCTTTATATTTATGGGAGATGGTTAGTAATAAATACAAGATTTTTATCTTATGTTCAACATTAATTATTAGGGGAAGACTTCAAGGACAGATATGCTATGCCTAAACACAACGATTTAGAGCGTAAGGCACTCCAGTATATTATGAATGTTGGCAGCAAAGGAGTGCTTCAATCCGAGCTTTGGCGCAAGCTGGGCGCAAGCAGTAGAGAAGGCTCTAGAATAGCCATAAAACTAGAAAGCAAAGGACTTATCAAAAGAGAAAGGGAACTTCACAACGGAAGATGGACCTACAGGCTTTATCCGAAGAGGCAGCCAGTAACCATAGACTCAATAATAGACTGTCCATGCTTCACTTGCCCAGATAGCTCAAGATGCGAAGCATGGGGGCAAATAAACCCAAATGAATGCGAAAAACTAACAGAATGGCTGCTAAAACTCGCAGAGAAAAATGATCCTCCAGCTTCTACGCAGCCAAACCCTGGAGAAAGCTAACTTGCCAAAATCATGGATAAAACAAAGAAAAAAAGACTATTATTACCGAAAAGCGAAAGAGGAAAAATTTAGGTCACGTGCAGCCTACAAACTTCTACAAACAGTGCAAAAATACAAATTTATGAAACGTGGAGACGTGGTTGTCGATCTAGGAGCAGCTCCAGGCGGATGGATACAAGCAGCAAGAAAAATTGTAGGCGAAGAAGGATTCATTTTAGGAGTGGATATAAAACCTATTGAGCCGTTTGAAGAAGAAAACATTATAACAATAGTTGCGGACATTACAGATCCGAAAACCATTGAAACCATCCGAAATTTGCTTTCTAGACCTGCTGATGTGGTAATTTCTGATGTTTCACCAAAAATTTCTGGTATTTGGGAAGTAGATCATGCACGCCAGATAGATCTCGCCCTTAGCTCTATGAAAATTGCGTGTGGAGTACTTAAGCCTAGAGGAAACTTCTTCGTTAAAGTTTTTGAAGGGGACATGCTGAAGGATTTCTTGGATAAGCTTAAAGAAAGATTTTCAGTTGTTAAGCTTGTTAAGCCTAAGGCAAGCAGGGCGAAAAGCTCGGAACTCTACATTTTAGCTTTAGGACTGAAGCAACAAAGCTAAATTATCAGTTGACAACTTAATCTAGGTGAAAAATTTGAACGTAGTTGCAGCTGATTCTGCGGCTGCCATTCTCGACAAAAATTTTTGTCCTCTGCAGATAGTTGCATGCGCGGCGGTTCTGGTTAAGCCTCCATATAGGACGGCTTCCGAATGCATGGCTGAGCCAGTATTTGCAGATGTTGAAAAAGGGCACGAATTGGTTGTTCACGAATTGGAACTTTGTAATAAATTGTTGAAGAATGTGAAGGCGGATGTTGTTCATCTGGACGTTTCGCTGGGCGGAATGAAAATCGAAGAGCTTTCCGCATCCAGCCTCTCAAGCATAGTTCATGGAAAAGCGAGAGTTCACATACTAAAAATTTTGCCAAAAATAAGAAAAATTTCAGACGATATAAGACGAACTCACAAAATTGACGTGTTGGCCATAGGCAAAGAAAGCGTTCCGGTGAGAATAGCTGAACTTACGGCTGGAGCCTACGCAATAATCTTTGCAGCCGAGAAATGTCTGGAAGAGAAGAAAGAATTAATT
>CAYXFE010000185.1:0-1774 GCA_964464195.1 uncultured Candidatus Bathyarchaeia archaeon | reverse complement strand
AGCTCAGCTATCATTCCAACCCTTAAAAGCTCCATGTCGAGCTTTTCCCTACTTAACTTTTCCAATTTTATTGGAATCTGAGAAAGCATTTTCACGTACACCACAAATAAGACTGGGTAGGAGCCTTAAATATTTAAGCTCATAGCCTCCATCAAAAGGTACTTGAAATTGGAAAAGTTGGAGACTTAGAATACAATATACCGTCTAAAACATCGTTCGGGGAGCTTCCGAAAATTGGATGTGCCCAATTTGTGAGCATCAAAGGATCAATTTAAGAGGGTTAAATGATAAGCTTTTGTGTATGCATTTTAAAATTTGGTTTATATGAAGGTTCATAAGGCTCCTTGGGAATGCGTTTATGCCAAGGAAGATAAGAGCGAATGTTTGCCGGGAGAAAAACCAAAATCCGATGATGAATATTTTGAAATTTTATGTCTATGCGTCTTGCAGGCTGGCCTAAACTGGGGAGCAATTAGAAGAAATTGGCAAAAATATAGGCGAGCATTCTTTAACTTTAAAATTGACGAGCTAGCTAGGGCTAAAGTTGAGGATTTAATCAGAAATCCCAATGCTATAAGGAATAGAAGGAAAATTGAGGCAATCATTTATAATGCAAGGGAATTTCAGAAAATAATTGTTGAGTATGGCTCTTTCCGCAATTTTCTGGAATCGCTCAGAAAAATGGACAAAAATGAAATATGCGGATTTCTAGCTAAAAAGTTTAGGCATATTGGAGTTTATACTGCAGAATATTTCCTTCATAGCGTCGGCTTTTTCAAGTAACTTATGCCTTATAAAAGTGTGTTCCGGTTTTTCCTTCTAGGGCTTCTACAGCCTTGTCTAGACTTGTTATTATCGCTTTTTCGCCTCCAGCCTTCAGAAATCTTATGCATGCTTTTACTTTCGGCTCCATACTTCCGGGGAGAAAATGCCCCTCTTCTAAGTATTTCTCCGCCTCAGCTATTGTTAATTTGTCTAAATCCTTCTCGTTTGGTTTTCTAAAATTCAATTTTACTTTCTCAACATCCGTTAGAATTAGAAAGATGTCTGCATCGACTATTTCAGCTAGTCTTTCTCCAGCTAAATCCTTATCTATAACGGCTTCAACTCCTCTTAATTGTCCATTCTGATCTATTACGGGTATTCCGCCGCCTCCGGAGGCGATCACAATAAATCCGGCGTCGACAAGCATCTTGATAACGTCTTTCTCAATTATCCCTATTGGGTCTGGCGACGGAACAACTCTTCTGTAAGCTTTTCTCCCCGGCTTCACCTTTTTTATAATATAGCCCTTCTCTTCAATCAGTTTTTCTGCTTCTTTTCTTGTGTAGAATGGTCCTACAGGTTTTGATGGATTATTAAAGTCGGGATCATCTTTGTCCACTAAAACTTGCGTTATAATTGTGGCGACGGGGATGTTGAGTTTTTCTTCTCTCAGATAGTTTATTAGGGTTTGCTGTAGCATATAGCCAATCTGCCCCTGCGTCATTGCGCCTAGAATGTCCAGCGGTTGCGGCGGCACAAGCTTACTTGCCTCTTCCTGTTGAATGAGTAAGTTTCCGACTTGCGGGCCGTTTCCATGGGTTATTACGACTCTGTATCCTCTTTTTATGATTTCTAAAATGTGTTTACATGTGATTTTCACGTTTCGAAGTTGCTGCTCGGCTGTTCCTTCTTCTTCAGCCCTTTTTATTGCGTTTCCGCCGAGAGCAATTACAATGGTCTTGCCCATTTTAATCCCAGCAGTAAGCAAGGGTTTCACTCTAATACATGG
>CAYXFE010000184.1:0-1803 GCA_964464195.1 uncultured Candidatus Bathyarchaeia archaeon | reverse complement strand
GCCCAAGCTCAATATGATCTTTAACTTTAAAGTCGAATTTTGGAATTTCACCCCATGTTTTGACTGTTACGTTATCGTTTTCATCCACGCCGTAGGGAACCGACTCATGAAGCAGATTCGGAATTCTCATAAGATAATAGCTGACTTTTTCTTCAAGTTCCTTAACCTTTTTCTCTAAAACCTCTATTTCAGCATCTATTTTCTTTGCAGCCTCAATCTTGTCTGTAATTTCTTCTCCTTTCTTTTTTAGCTGGGCAATCTCATTTGTAATTTTTCTTCTCTGATGTCTTAGCTCGTTGAGTTCTGTTAGATTTTTTCTCCATTCTCTGTCGCATTCGATTAGGCGGTCTAGCATCTCAAGCTTTTCGGGGTCTCCTCTACGCTTCAAGTTTTCTCTGACGTAATCTGGCTTTTCTCTGATCAGCTTTATGTCTAGCATTATTGGTCGCCTTTAAACCGTAAGCTAAAGATACAGTTTGATTATTTAATTTATCGCTCTACAACTCCATATTTGCCGCTAACTGTTGTAAGCTTTTTAGGTAGCTTGTGTAAATTATTGTTGTTGAAGATGGCTCAGCGTAGACTCGACGAATATCTGATTTCTAGGCTGGAGGAAAAACCTAAAGAGCTAGCTGAGGAAATCTCCCTCGAAGAACCAACTTTTGAGGAACCTACCTCACAAGAACCTGAAAATCTTCCCCCATCCTACTTTGTCTCCATAACCTACGACGGAAAACGCGGAGCCGCATGCATCAAGCTTTACGAGCCGAAAACCAGGCGAATATACCTATGGTATGACAATACCGGGCATAAACCTTACTGTTTCACAAACCTGCCGCCTGAAGAACTCGACAAAATCGAAAAACTAAAGCTTCACAGCGGATTTGACCATTTCGAAGTTGTAGAAAAATATGACGGCCTAAAAGACCAAAAAATCAAAGTAACAAAAATCGTGGCGAAAGATCCATTGGCTATTGGTGGAAAGCCTAAGGGATGCATAAGGGACATAATCCCAGAGGAATACCCTAAAGTCGCTGCTGGTGCGCCGGAGCCAGAAGTCAAAGTTTGGGAAGCCAGAATAAAATATTATGAATCATACATTTATGATAGAGACCTTTATCCGGGAATGATTTACAAAATTGAGAATGGGCAATTAAAGCCTGTAAAGCTTCCTCAAGCAGAAAAAGCTGTTGCTGATTTGCTTTCTATATTTGAAAAGGAATCGTCTGATGAGGAAGTTAGGCAGATTGAGCAGTGGGCTAGGCTATTAGAGTATCCAGCCGTAAAGTTTAGGCGAATAGCACTAGACATAGAAGTTTTGTCACCGATCCCAACAAGGGTTCCAGATCCAAGAGAAGCCGCCTATCCAGTAGGTTGCGTCTGCCTAGTCGATTCGGATGGCAATAAACGAGTGCTAATTTATAGGCGTGAGGGCATAAAAGAGGGAATTTCCCGGCTTCCGCCAGAAGTAAAAATTGAATATTTTGATTCTGAGGAGAAACTTATCAGAGAAGTCTTCAAGGTGCTAGAGGAGTATCCATTCGTCATAACATTTAATGGCGACGACTTTGACCTGCGATATCTGCTTCATAGAGCCGAAAAATTTGGAATGCGTAGAGACGAAATTCCAATAGAGCTTGGAAGAAGAGTCTGCACATTAAAGTATGGAGTGCACATAGACCTCTACAAGTTCTTCTTCAACCGTTCAATCCAAGTATACGCGTTTGGAAACAAGTACCGCGACGTAACCCTAGACGAAGTAGCTGAGGCATTGCTTGGAAAGAGGAAGATAGTTCTAGAAAA
>CAYXFE010000183.1:0-1837 GCA_964464195.1 uncultured Candidatus Bathyarchaeia archaeon | reverse complement strand
ACTTCGACTAGTGAAGCGTTTGTTTTTTCGGCTACTTCTGAAGCTACATCCTTGGCTTTCTTTTCTGTTAACGCCGACTTCAAAATTTTGACTTTCACTATTTCGTTCTTTTCAAGTTGCCGGTCAATCTCGTCTAGGAGTTGCTGGGTTACACCGCTTTTTCCTATTCTTACTGTTGCCTTTTCCATGCTAAATTCACGTTTTATTCTACGCTTCATTCTAGGCGGAATCGCCTTACTCATTGCTTTGCTCAACCTTCCTCTTTCTAAGTGGAATACGCATATGTTTTCCGCATTCTAGGCATGTTATGACTATATGTGGTTCTCGGCGCTGCTGGATGCGAACCCTACAGTTTACTCCAGGCAATATAAAGCTTTTACAATGCCTACAGACTTGACGTCTATACTCGCGTGGAAGCCTAACCTTTGCTGCCATCGCTAAGCGTCGCGCGATATCTACGTAGCGTTGAGCTAAGGCCTTATCTTTATGAATTGTTTCGCGGGCAAGCTTGAATAGTTTATGAATTCTTTCTAGGGCTATTCGCCGGGTTTCTCTATCAACCAAGATTGAATTGCCTCTAGGAGAACCATTAACTTTTATCTTCTCTAACCTTTACTTTTATCGGTTAGGTTTAAGCCTTGCTAATACTGATTCTGGCTGAGTCGGCGCTTGAGACGGTTCCGAAGGAGATAGCTAGGCATCCAGCCGTCAAAAAGCATGCTAGACGTAGAGGAAAGAAGCCTCATCAAACAATTCTTGACCGTTCCTATCATCACCGCGCTATGCTGAATCTACCAAACAGCGAAAAGAGAGGTAGACCAGACATAGTTCATTTCTCGCTGCTTTCGGCGCTTGGAACACCCCTTGCGAAGGAGAAACTGCTAGAAATCTACGTGCATACAATAGCCAATTACGTGATTTACGTCAATCCGGAGGTTAGGCTTCCGCGAAATTATCTGCGCTTCATAGGGTTGATGGAACAACTCTTCATTCATGGAAAGGTTCCTCCGGAAAGCCAGAATCCGCTCTTAAGAGCTGAAAAGAAGACACTAAAGGAGCTTATAGAAGAAATAAATCCAGAATATACCTTGGCATTTACAAGGAAAGGAAAAATGCAACCGCTTGAAAATGCAATCTCAAAGCTTGTCAACAAAACGAGAGCTGCCATAATAATTGGCGGGTTCCCCCATGGCAGCTTCTCGGAGGAAACCCTAAAACTTGCAGATGAAGCTGTATGCATAGACCCAGAAACACTTGAGGCATGGACAGTAACAGCCAGAACAATTTATGAATACGAAAGGCTTATCGGGCTTCCGGAAAAGAGGATTGGAAAGGTGTCGCCAAATGAATGATAAGGTTAAAGTTTTGATAGTGTACGATTCTGGAACTGGCAACACGGAGAAAATGGCGTATGCGGTAGCGGAAGGCGCAAGGCAAGTTGAAAATGCTGAGGTTGTCCTCAAAAGGGTTGACGATGCAACGCTCAATGATTTAGAATGGGCAGACGCGATACTGGTTGGTTCTCCAACCTATTATGGACAGATGTCCGCAAAGATAAAGGCCTTCTTCGATAAATCAGTGGAAATTCATGGAAAACTAGAAGGGAAAGTCGGCGCAGCCTTCACAAGCTCAGGCGGAACGGCTACAGGAGCAGAAACAACTCTTCTATCCATCATTGAAGCTATGCTGATTCATGGAATGATAGTGCAGGGAAAAGCCATGGGTAAACATTATGGCGCAGCGGCGGTTGGAAGTCCAAACATGGAAGAACTAAAAATATGCAGAGAACTAGGAAAAAGAACGGCGGAACTAGCCCTAAAACTGAAAAAATAAAAAC
>CAYXFE010000182.1:0-1876 GCA_964464195.1 uncultured Candidatus Bathyarchaeia archaeon | reverse complement strand
GATGGAAAGCAGAGAGTCTGCCGGGTGAGAGGAAAATTGAAAAGAAGAGTTTGGATAAGGAAGGGCGACATAGTGCTTGTTTCTCCTTGGGATTTTCAGTCAGACAGAAAGGGCGACATAATATGGAGATACAAACGAAATCAGGCTGAATGGTTGATAAGAAAGGGATATTTGAACAGAGATTTCTACTCTCCGGCAAGAACAATTTAATAGTTTATTTTTCAGCGGTTATGACTGGTTTGCCGAGGACTTTTGGGCTTCTAGCCTTATACTCAATTACCCTTACGAATAGGTCGTAGAGAAATCTTAAGACTATGTTGTAAAATTTTCCTTGGAAGGAAATTCGAATTAGGTCTCTAACCCAGTAAAGGTCATGCCTTAAACATTTTATTAACAGTTCTCTATGCAGTTCGCTCATTTGTTCCCTTTTGAACCAATCCTTATCTTTTAGCCTTCCCATCGGGACAAAAAATAGCGGCACAATTAGGCTTCTTATTTCTTTTAGGTCGTCCATCAGTTCTACGGTTTTTATTATGTCGTCTTCGGTTTCTTCCGGCAAACCTACAATTAGCGTGCATGCGGGAACAAGCATGTTGTCATGCATTAAGCCCATGGCGGTTCTAACCACTTCCGGCCATTCTTCAGGTTTGAATGGAAGAACTTTCGCCGGCATGGCCTTCTTGATGAGTTCAGGCGAGCCCGTTTCTATTCCTATTTCGGCGCCCCACCATTGTTGCTTCTGACGGATTATCTCGGAAATTTTGGATAGAAGCTTAGGCTTGGCCGCAACAGCTGCAAGGGAGCAGTGGCTCCATCCCATTCCGTCGCATTTTTCCACGACCAGCTCATGCAATTTAATGAGTTTTTCATCGTTTGGAATCACGTTTTTCGAGCCGTAAAGCATAACATCTTCTGCGTGTAAGCATGTTCCCCTTGTATACGGCATGTTTACTTCGATTTCCTGCAAAATCTTTTCGTAGGGGTACCAGCGTAGCGGCCTCAAAGTTACACTGCAGAATTTGCATCCTCTGCAGCATCCGCGTCCAATTTCAATTAGACCGTTGATTGATGGAGCTACAATGTTTGGAATTTCCTCAAGGCTTGGCGCTTCTTTAGCGTTTACTTCGTAATATTGAGGAAGCTCATCTCCGTTCAGCGCCATTCTAAAAATTTTTCCAACAACTTTCTCGGCTTCCCCGTCAATTATGCAGTCAATTCCATGTTCCTTGACGAATTCAGGTCTGTATTTAAATTGCCAAACGCCTGGTCCTCCAATAATGATTTTAAGTCCTCTTCGCTTTGCCTTTTTGATTTCAGGTTTTTCTAGGAGCAGTCGAAAATACTTGGCTAAGTAAGGCTCTTTCTTTAGGATGGCTGCGAATGTGCTTGAGGCTGGTCCTAATCCGAAAGGGTCCATAACATGAATTCCTAAAACTTTAGCGTCATCAATGTATTTGTCTAAGTGATCGGGATCTACCGTTAGGACGTCGAATCCTTCCTTCAGTAGTTGCGCCTCTATTTTCCTCAGTCCATATGGTGCTGCGACTGGAATTCCATTTTTGGTTTTTATTTTTGGGAAGAATAAGAGTCGATAAAACCATTCTGGAACAAAATTTGGAGGTGAGCATGTTCCGAAGCCTACAAACTCGTTACGGTGATAATCACTCATTAACGTCCTATCAGCTGTGAGTAGAACTTTACTTCCCATATTTCTCCCCTAACATTAAATTGTCAGACTTTGAGGTACATCTGGATAGTAAGCTCTAATTGAGTATTGAGTATTTAGTATTTTTGATTTTCAGTTTTCACGGGTTTTTTGCTGAGAGGTTTGCGTTTGAGTAGGGTTCCGCATATCTCGCATTTTTTAGGCTTATAG
>CAYXFE010000181.1:0-1889 GCA_964464195.1 uncultured Candidatus Bathyarchaeia archaeon | reverse complement strand
TTAGTTTAAGGTTTAGGAGAAATGTAAAGTTGAGTTATCTAAAGCTTTATGTTTCGCCTTCCATGCCGTTCAGCGGTTTTCAAAAATCCTTCAATGAAGCCTCCTATATAATTCTGGGTGTTCCGTTTGACTTTACAAGCACTTATAGGGCTGGGGCGAGGTTTGCTCCGGCGGCCATTAGGGAGGCTTCACTTAACATAGAGACCTACAGTTTTAGAGCTGGGCGAGACTTGGAAGAAGTGAAGCTTCATGATTTGGGTGATTTGGATGTTTTGGCTGATGTGGATGAGACTCTGAAAAGACTTGAACTGGTAACGGAAGAGCTTCTAGAAGCCAAGAAGACTCCGATTTTTATCGGTGGGGAACACACGATAACTCTAGGTGTAGTTAGGGCCTTAAAGAATGTCGAAAATTTAATTGTAGTAAGTTTTGACGCCCATTTAGACCTTCGCGGCGAGTATTTAGGGGTAAAAATCTCCCATACAACTTTCATGAGAAGAATAAATGAGCAAATAAGGCCTAAAAAGATAATAGAAGTTGGAACTAGGGCTGTGTGTCAAGAAGAACTTGAATATGCAGAAAAAGCAGGAATAAATTATGTAACCTCGCTTGAAATCCAAAGAGAAGGTGTGGAGAAAATTAAGGAAAAACTTAGAAACCTACTCGAAGATGCGCAGAATATATACTTGACCATAGACTTAGACGTGTTAGATCCAGCCTATGCGCCGGCTGTGCAGAATCCGGAGCCAGAAGGAATAAGCCCGTATGCATTACATGAGTTAATCGCTGAAGTTTGCAAAAAGCCAATTATTGCATTTGATTTGGTTGAGGTTACGCCAAGCTATGACAATGGTGTAACAGCTGTTCAAGCCGCAAAAACAATATTTGAAACTATATGCTGTATTGAAAAGCAAAGGCTGAATCTAGGCTCTTCTTGCTGATTTAGCGTTTATTTTTTAGCTCAATGACAAACTGTAGTTGTTCAGGTAACCAGCGAAATGTCTCATTGCTCCGATCTATTCCTTTAATAATTTTGCAACAAAAAATCCGTTGCAATTATGAAGGTGCGGGTAGAGCCTCTGACATTCCGTTAAGCCTCTCAATCCTGGCTTTCCAATCCACGGTTTGGCTTTAACAAGTCTAAAATCTGGGAAAAGTCGAAGGAATCTTTCTATTAGAAGTTCGTTTTCTTCTAGG
This sequence comes from uncultured Candidatus Bathyarchaeia archaeon, assembly GCA_964464195.1. Classification (GTDB taxonomy): domain Archaea; phylum Thermoproteota; class Bathyarchaeia; order Bathyarchaeales; family WUQV01; genus CAYXFE01. Next base: position 692 of record CAYXFE010000181.1, on the reverse strand, counting down.
CATATGCTGCAGGTAGAATAGATTAAATGGCCGCCCGACTTGACTTTTTCAGCGCTGTTGAGAAGCATTTTCCATTGGATTTCAGCCATTTTGATGGGGGAACGTTTATTCAATCGCCATTTGGCTGAAGGAAGCTTGGCGAAGGCGCCGGTGCTTGTGCACGGCGGGTCTAGGATAACAAGGTCTACTTTAACATTCACTGGTAGTGGATTACATGCATCGGCGATTATTGGCTTGGCGATTTTGACTCCCATACGTCCAATTTCGTTTTTCCAAACATTCATTCTGCGCTTGGAATAGTCTATGGAGTAGATTCTTCCGCGGTTCTCCATAAGCTGAGCCATAAAACTGGTTTTCGCTCCAGGAGCCGCACAAACATCAAGTATGGTCATGCCCGGTTTTGGGTCTGCTACTTCGGCGGCTAAGCAACTTGCCAAATCTTGAATATAGAATAGGCCTTCCGTAAAGCTTTTCGTTCGATTTAATGGTTTTTCTGTTGATAGCACACGGTAGGTGTAGCGTAATCCCTCAACTTTTTTTAGGCGAATGCCGTCGGCTGCTAGGCTTTTCAGAATCTTCTTTTCGGTACCTTTCAGTGTATTCAGCCTAATATATGCTGGAGGGCTTTTCATCCCGCTTTCAAGCAGTTTAAGTGCTTCGTTTCTTCCGAAAACCCTAAAGCAGTAGCGAAC
>CAYXFE010000180.1:0-1899 GCA_964464195.1 uncultured Candidatus Bathyarchaeia archaeon | reverse complement strand
TAGATTTTTATTGCCCTACGCTTGTAATCTATGCCTTGTAGTATGCCTATTCCGAGAAATTTGCCGTTAATGTCCTTTAATGAAACTAATAGTCCGCTTTCTTCTCCTTCACGGAAAATCTTTATACGCTTTTTAATTGCTTCCTCAAGCTTTCTTATGTTCTCTTCTGGAACCCATTTGCTTCTTCCCAGCACTATTATTAATGTTCTCTGAGTTTCTTCGCAATACCAAGGCTTAACCCCTAATATGCTTTCTATTTGCCTCATTCTTTCCCTTGAAGGCGGCATTCCCTTGCCTAAAAGTGTTCCTTCAAGATTTATCCAGCTTATAAGGAAGGATTGAATTTTTCCTCCGCGAAGATATTTCTTGTAGCTGAGTTCTCGCAATATTTTTCTTTTTTCTCTATCCCTCTTCTTTATTGCGGACGGAGAATCAACAGCGTATACTTTTGCATTTCCTATACCAGTTAGAATATGCAGAAGCTCGTCATTTTGCTGTATTCCGACAACGGCTTGCGGTTTTAGGGCTTCTACAAGTCTAAGTTTATAGCTTGCAGCATCTTCTCCCTCAATCCAGCCGTCAGTGTTTATAATTATCAGCTCAACCTCTCTCTTCATGACTTCATCCTTAAGTTTGGACAAACCCTCAATAACCTTCGTAGTAGCGGTGCCAGGGCTCGTCAAGCCTATAAAATAGGCATTTTCAGCATCCACATCGAAAAGGTCTTTTACGCATTTACTGAGTATGCTGTATCCTATGGTTGACGGAGGCCCAATATCCGATTGGCCTAAATCCCCATCAATGACGGCTACCTTTAACTTCTCTTTTATTGCCATGTTCGCAAGAAAGGTGCAGAAGCTCGTTTTTCCAGAGTCAACCTCGCCCATTACCATAACTGTGAAGGGGCTGCTTTCTCTAGCTTCCGAAACGATTTCATTAACAGTTTTAATCCAATTCTCGGGAATGGTTGAGCCTTCAACTTCTTCGTATGATGCGCCTTCGCCTAGCATAATCTCAAATGAGGCATTGGACTTGGCTTCAAAGGGTAATCTTTTCCCATGCCTAACAACGACTCGCTTTCCCTTCTTTACTGGCGCCGCTAAAACCTCAACTTTACCGGAAAGCACATCAACAGAGGCTGGGCCGTCTACTAGAAGGGTTTTTCCAGCCTCAACTTCAATCTTCATTTTGTCTTTCCCTCTTTACGGCTTGTCCATTTCTTCCAGCAATCTTAATTGCCGACATAACATCTCTGAGACCGCGTCTATGCTTCTCTTCAACAGAATATCGGCTTGTTCCAGCTTCAGGCACTCGTTCAATAATTACTGTTTCAGGCAAAGCCTTATCCAAAAGCTCAATTAATGAGTCGGTATACTCCGGCGGGCCGTCTCCAACTTTCACGTAGACTTTTTCGGCTGGTTCTCTCTCAACTATGCTTTTGACAACATTCACAGTCTCATAGACGTTTGAGCAGTTTAGGGCTTCTATTACTTTTCCGTCGCCTAGGGCTGCAACCCCAAAGTTTTTGCCAGGGTCAATTCCGAGAATTAGTTTTTCGTAGCATTTTTTCCCATGAACTATTCTTTCTGCCTCTTCCACAACTTCAGCCGGGTCTGAGTCCTCGCTGAAGATTAGGATGTTACTGTGGGATATAAGCTTCTGTTCTTTAGGAGTAGTAATTACAACCTTTACGTCTACGGGTATCTGCTCATAGGGGGTTAAGCTGAGAAAGTCAAGTTTTCTCTTCTTAAGTTCATTCACTAGTAGGTAGTAGGCCTTTCCCGAAACGGTTGCGAGGGCAATCTTAGCTTTCATAATCTCCTTTCATCTACGTTTTAGGCAAAACAAAGTTATTAATGTTAAGGCTAAATAATGGCTTTGAAGCGTGAATCCATATTG
>CAYXFE010000179.1:0-1946 GCA_964464195.1 uncultured Candidatus Bathyarchaeia archaeon | reverse complement strand
GGCACGCCGGTTTTGTTTTCTATCAGCCTAGCCTCATTTCTCGGTCCTCTAAATATCATTTGCATTCCAAAATGCGTTATTATGACATTTTCCGGCTTGGCTTCCTCAATTATTTTTATGGCGTCTTCGGTTGTCATATGTCCTTTCCATGGCTTTCCAGCCGGCCTCATAACGCATAATATTAGCAGTCTTACGCCTTTGTAGTATTTTCCTATACCTTCAAAGTATTCTGTGTCGCTTGTGTAGGCTATGTCGCCTACATCTTCGGTTTCAAATCTGAAGCCAACCGTGTCCGGATCGGAATGTCTGGCTTCCGTTACCGCCACATTTAAGTTTCCAACTTGAAATTTTACGCCTGGTTTGGCCTCAATCACTTTCTCGGGCATTTGCTGATGATACTTCGAAATTGATGGGCCGCAAACTTCATTTCCATAAAGAACACTGTGGGATGCTGCAAGCAGCCCCCGCTTCCTCGTCATTCCCCGAGTCATGGCTTCTATAAAGACTTCAGCGTCAGTATAGTGATCCGGATGGCAATGCGAAACAAGTAATGCATTTATCTTTTCTGGCGAAAGCCCGCTTGCAACCGAATATACGAGTGCTCCCGGACCAGGATCCAAATGTAAATTAAGCTTCTCTCCCAATATGCGTATTCCAGCCGTTCTTCTCTTCTGCGTTATCGTTGCAAATCTCCCGCCGCCAGTTCCTAGAAACAATATTTCAAGAGCCATCTCGGATGCCTTCCATCATTAGTATGGGCTGCGGCTGTCTAAAGCTTTATCTTATAATTAGGCTACGGATTAAATGGCTGAACCTGCAATGAAGCTTGTAATAAGATTCGGAGGCTCAGTTATTGCCTCGCCATTAAATCCAAAACTCATTGGCGAATATGCAGGGTTGCTGAAAAAATTAAAGGATGAAGGCTACAGTGTTGTGGCGGTTACTGGCGGAGGAGAAATTGCCAGACAATTCATCGAAGCCGCGAAAAGTCTAGGGTTAGGAGAGGCAGTGCAGGATGAACTTGCAATTAAGGCTTCTAGGCTTGTAGCTGAGCTTCTACAGAAAAAGCTTGGCGGCGAAGCTTGCCCAAAAATTCCAGTATCTGTCGAGGAGGCGGAAAACTGCCTAAAAGAAGGCAAAATAGTTGTTATGGGAGGCCTAAAACCTGGAATGACAACAGATACAGTCGCAGCCCTAGTCGCCAAGGCCATAAAAGCCGATATGCTGGTGAAGGCGACAGATCAAGAAGGCATATACACGAAGGATCCCAAAAAATACAAAGACGCAAGGCTGTTACGAAAAGTCAAAATTGAAGATTTAGAGAAGATATTCGAAGAGAATAGACATAAAGCTGGAATACATCAAATTCTAGATCCAGAAGCAATAAAAATACTGAAAGAGCTAAAATTAAAAGTTGTAGTTGTTAACGGCTTCAAGCCGGAAAACGTGGAGCTGGCAGTTAAGGGAGAAGCTGTCGGAACACTATTAGAAGCCTAGCAGTAAGGTTTATTGGATTAGGAAACTGCCTATTCTGATTGGAAGGGCGGCGGTTGCGGAGCCAGGTCAAACGCGGGGGACTCAAGATCCCCTCCCGTAGGGGTACGTGGGTTCAAATCCCACCCGCCGCACCACAAGATTTTCTTAAGATGCTAATATGGGTAAAAAGAGGGAAGGTTTGGGGTCTATGTTTTTCTTTTTCTTATGAGTAGGGTTGCTACTGCTATTATTATGATGATTATGGTTATTGCTATGATGTAGATGGGTTCTATTGGAAAGCCTGAAGGTGCAGGTTGCCACATGTTTGTTTCTGTTGCCTTGGCTGTGGCTGTTATGCCTCCGGAGGTTGTGGATGCCTCTACCATTACTCCGGTTTGTTTGTCCCAGTAATAGGTTAGTTGGGTTCCATACTGTGAGAAGCTTGCGTAGACTACTGTTCTGCTTGCTCC
>CAYXFE010000178.1:0-1953 GCA_964464195.1 uncultured Candidatus Bathyarchaeia archaeon | reverse complement strand
CCCTTATTCTAATTCTCTTCGGTCTTTTAAGTCTTTGAGCTGTTTGTCGTAAATGTTAAAAATGGGGGGATGGGAGAGGCTTATCTGTTAAGCGTTCAGCGTCCTAATACTTTCTTTGCTGCAATCTCTATGTCTTCAGCCTTAACTGTTTTTCTTCCTGCATGCATGGCGTAGTCTAGGGCTTCTTTTGCGATTTTAATCCCTATTTCCTCTAGTGCCTTTGCAAGTTCTTTGGCTGCTGCTTCGCTGACTCTTTGTGCTCCAGCCTTCTTGCATATTCTATGCATAGGTGCAATTGCTAATTCGGGGCCTGCCATTCAAAACCCTCCGTAGCTTCTTTTTTATTTTAAAACAGTATTTAACGTTTTCTAGTAAAATATTTAAAACTTTTCCTAAAGCTAGCTAATTTGGTTGTTTGTTTTCCTTTATACTTAGTTTGGGCTTGGATAAGTAATAAATTATTTAAGGCATGGCTAACTATGCAAGCTAGATTCAAATGAAATTTGTAGATGCGCATATTCACCTATCCGACCCGGAATACTCATCCATACTAGACAAAATAATAGGAGACGCCAAGAAATCTAATGTAGTAGCCCTTGTCTCCAACTCCATGGATTTAGAAACCAGCAAACGCAGCATCCAACTCGCCAAGAAGAACCCTGGCCTCGTTTTCGCCGCGATAGGAATTCATCCATGGAATGCTCAAAGACTAACTGAAGATGAACTAGAAACGACATTGGAGTTCATTAGAAACTTAAATGAAGAATCAAAAAGACACGTTGTCGCCATTGGGGAAATAGGCTTAGATTCCATGTATGCTATGAAGGAGGAGCAGCAAAAGTTTCAGCGACGGATTTTCAACGAGATGCTACATTTAGCTGAAGAACTTTCCCTCCCAGCAATAATCCATTCTAGGGGGGCAGCCAGCGAAATAGCGGAAATTCTTACTTCTTACAACTTAAGAAAAGTTCTTTTTCATTGGTTCAGCACTCCAAGGGAACTCATCCCAGAACTTATTGGAAGAGGCTACTACATCAGCGAAGGCCCACCAGTTCTCTATTCCAAGCGCATAAGGGAGAACATAAAGGCTATACCGATTGAAAATTTGCTTACTGAAACAGACGGGCCGGTGCGTTTCTGGGGCCCATTTAAGGGTAAGATTACGACTCCCGCCTTTATTCCATTAGTAGTCGATGAAATAGCCAAACTTAAAGGAATGAAGCTTGAGGAGGCAGCCGCGCAGATTTATGAGAATTTCATAAATTTCTTTGGAGTTAAGTCTATTTAGGAGCAAATTCTTTTTATGCATGTTTTCTAATGATTAGTTTCCAAAACGTCCGCAACAGCCAATCTTGGAGGGCAACAAAAAGTTTGGGTAAAGTTCGAACAGAACATGTGAAGCGCATAGCTAGAGAGCTTGTAGAAAAGTTTCCAGACAAATTCACTACAGATTTTGAAGTTAATAAGCGAGTTCTCGAATCTGTTGCTGAAATTCCAACAAGCAGGCTTAGAAATAAGATTGCAGGCTACATTACTCGACTTATGACCATGATGAACAGCGGAAAATCATCCGAGGAAAACACGGAAACTCTAGGCTCTGACTCCAAGTAACCCTTTAATTTAAGGCTTCAATTTAGAAGGTTTAGGAGAAAAGCGCATGGCATTCATGAACAATTACAGGAAAGGTTGGGCTCTTCGCTATATACGCGAAGCGAAAGCTGAGCTTCAAGCAGCCCAGAAACTACCGCGGTTGGCTCCAAGCCTAATGCTGGAGGCACTGCGTAAAGCTCAATTTGCAATATATTACAGCCTTGGCGACCCCTCATCGATAGAAAGAATAGTTAAGTCAGTTTCATCAAACGGACACGGCGTTAAAGATCCTATCCTAAAATGCCTCTTAGATATTGACGAAATGGTTGAATTTCTATCTGAAGCCCCCGAATTAGATAGAAA
>CAYXFE010000177.1:0-1972 GCA_964464195.1 uncultured Candidatus Bathyarchaeia archaeon | reverse complement strand
GGAGGAAGAAGACTGGGAAGAAGAGGAAGAATGGGAAGAAGAAGAGGAATGGTAAAAACCAAATATTTGGTTCAAACTCCCAATTTATTATATTATCAAGCCTAAACACGCCTTTTAATATAACAGTTATCAACCTTGCTTATTTTCCCCCTCAAAACCATTTCCTCCAAAATTTCCCTATGAACGCCAATTGGAAAATCTACGCCGTAACATTCCCTAAACTTTTCAGCAATAGACCTCAAATCCCACCTTTCATCTGGTTTCTCATCAATAATCCTCATTGTAAGATTAACCATGTCTTCAGTGAAGTTCCAAGGATACATATACCAAGTCCACTCCTTAACCTCATCAACATAATAGTCAGGGATTATCATTGATGTTGCAGGTATCACCTGCATAGTAGCCGTCTTCAGCTCGCTTGGCTTACAGTTTTCAGATATGTATTTACTGGCGAGCACAACACTTTTCCCTGTATCGGCTATGTCATCGACTATGAGAACTTTGTATCCGGCAAAGTCATAATTAAACGGATATTTTATGGTGGCTTCTTCCTTATGCTTTCCAGTTTCAATCCAATGTTCAATTTTTATGCTAAGCAAGTCGATTACGTCTAGATAGTCGCATAGCAGTCTAGCTGGAACGAATCCGCCTCTCGCTATCGCAACGATCACGTCTGGCTTAAATTTTGACAACCTTATTTTTTGGGCTAGTGCCCTACACCATTCAACAACTTCGCTCCAGCTTACAACCTTAACCGGCATCTTTTTCGGCATTGCTGCACACCGCCTATAAATTTACACTGTAAACTTATTTGTTTTAGGCTAAAGCATAATAATCCTAAACATGAGCATATTAGGGAGATGGAGGATTCCAGATAAATGTTGGAGAGAAAAGCCGAAATAGGAGTTATAGGCGGTTCTGGCCTCTACGACCCGTCAATGTTCGGTTCAATTCAAGAAGTTAGAGTAAGCACTCCCTATGGAGCTCCGTCAGACTCGATATTTCTGGGAGAATTTAAAGGGAAAAATGTAGCCTTCATCCCGCGGCATGGCAGAGGACACAAGTTTCCACCTCACAAAGTAAATTACAGAGCAAACATCTGGGCTTTAAAACAGCTAGGCGTAGAAAGAGTATTGGCTGTTTCCGCAGTGGGCAGCCTACGAGAAGATTATGCACCGGGAGACATAGTCATAATCGACCAATTCATAGACTTCACAAAGAAAAGGGAATACACATTTTATGATGGAGGAAGAGCCTGTCACGTTTCGCTTGCAGACCCCTTCTGTCCACAACTCAGAGAAATCACAGTAAAAACGTTAAGCGAATTAAACATAAAGTTTCATGAGAAAGGTACCTACATATGCATTGAAGGACCAAGATTCTCCACGCGGGCAGAATCTAAACTGTTTAAAAGCTGGGGTGCAGATGTAATAGGCATGACGCTTGTGCCCGAAGTTAATCTTGCTAGGGAAGCTGAACTCTGCTATTTATCCATCTGCATGATCACCGACTACGACGTTTGGGCGCCAAAGCACGTAACAGCCGAAGAAGTCGCAAAAGTCATGGCTGAAAACGTCAATAAAGCAAAAAGGCTTCTAGCCGAACTTATACCGAAAATACCGAAAGAAAGAAGCTGTAAATGCGGCGAAGCGCTAAAAGAAGCACTAATATAGTATCATAGTATTGCCCCATTTTAAATAGGAAACTCTCCTAATAGTTTTGGGATTAAAATGGAAAACTTCAAAGTTAAAGACCCAAACCTAGCGCCGAAAGGCGAACTCTTAATCGAATGGGCATCCATGCACATGCCGGTCTTAAACAAAATAAAGGAGCGATTTGAAAGAGAAAAGCCCCTCTCCGGACTAATCATCGGCGCATGCTTGCATGTGACAAAAGAAACAGCCGTTCTCATGGAAACCCTGATGGCGGGAGGAGCCAAAATAGCGCTGTGCGGCTCAAATCCATTATCAAC
>CAYXFE010000176.1:0-1978 GCA_964464195.1 uncultured Candidatus Bathyarchaeia archaeon | reverse complement strand
CTTCTGCTTCGCGGAGTTGAGTTAGGCCGTCTATTTCCTTTATTTCCCTAATGTATGTGCGTAGAAAATTGTATTGTTTTGTTGTTTTTATGAGTTTTAGGGCTTCTCTAACCTTTTCTTTGAATTCCTTGCTTCCAGTTATTTTCAATCTGTGAATATGGCCGGATTCTATTGCTTCTCTAGCCTTTTTCACTTCATCTTTTGTGTAAACTCTTTGGGGAAATTCAGGTTTCATCATTCCTTCCGTCTAACAAAGGTGATTTGCCGTCTCTTCACGCTGCGACTTTATAGACTTTTGTTTTTCTGCTTCTCGAAACAAGCTCGATTATCTTTTTTCTTTCAAGTTCTTCAAGTAAGTCTTTGGCTACGCTTATTCTTAGGTCAAATTTTGAAGCGACGGCAAAGGGGGTTACAACTTTCATTTTTCTAATTTCATCTATCAAGTCATCTTTTATTTCCGGCATAAGCACGTTGCTTGTCTTTCTTTCACTCATCATACTCTGACTCCTAGCTCTCCTTTCTTGTTCTCTCTGCCTTCTGGCTTGCAGACGTTCCATTTGCGTGAGGGAGAGCTTTTTCCTGCCTCCCATCGCGCATCAAAGACTAGAAGATACATGCTTCTTAATTAGATTTTCGAGTTATGCTACAGCGCTTGGTTTTAAATCCCTTATGATTGCTCAAACATGTAATCAAGCAAAAGCTTCACATTACAGCTTAATAGAATCACATACTTGTCTCCAGCACCACAATAAAGAAGCAACTTATCATTTCTTAAAATTGCACCCGTTGGAAAGACGACTGCCGGAACATCCACCGGATAGTTTTTGTCTCCCCACAACTCGTAGGGCCTTGACGGAATATAAAGCGGAGTTCTGGTTTTGCATATGATTTTCTGAGGGTTTTCAGCGTCAAGCAAAGCTGCACATACAGAATAGCCTCTCTCAATTTCACCATTTAGGCCATATTCCATGCAGATTTCACGATTTATAGTTCCAACAGCATGATAAATCAGCAGCCAACCCTCACTTGTCCTTATTGGCGGCGGTCCAGGCCCTATTTTTTCCCTTTCATGCAGAAGCTCACCAGCCCTAAGAAGCAGAAATCTGTCTTTGTTTTCGTAAATTTTCATCCATTCATTTTCATGTTCTTTGGGCTTCAATATTTGTTCTATTCCCGCTTCTAGGGGCGCAATATAGATGTGCGGATGAAATCTTAGCAGCATGTAGACTTCATTTTCGCTCTGAAATAGCGGAACAGCATTTCTGCTGTCAAAGCAGCTTATAATTCCATGATAAGTTATTTCCTTGAAGTCTTTGGTTGTGTATATGGCTACTCTGTCCGCGTTTTCTCCCTTAAAGGGAGGCTTTATCTTTCCACAGCCAACAAGCAAATATTCATCTTTATAATTGACTATTCTCACGTCTTCGATGCCGTAAATGAAATCCTTATGCTGGCTTCCGTCCCCCTTAATTACTGAACCTAAACGTTCAAAATTCACTCCATCGCTGCTTGAAAGAATCCAAATTTCAGAAATGTAATTTTCAAACGCCGCCCGTTCAATGCCCAACTTCTCATCGAAAATTCTAACCTTTTCATAGTTCATATGACAACGCGGAGTTAAAACCACTTTACCGTCATACAATGCTGCTCCCGGATTAAAGACGGCGCCTAACTCCTCTCCCTCATCTCTTCGCCAAGTTAATCCCAAATCCTGAGGTTTTACAATGGGATTCCCTTTATAGGACGATAATTTGAAGATTAATTTTCCAGATTTAAGCCTAGAAATTTGGCCGTCGCCAAGCTTCTGAACAGTCATGTCTATCTCCTTCAACACTTACTCCACCCTTCACATTCTTAGGTTTCAATCAATCTGCTATATAGCTCTAGATGCTTCACCGCAGTGTTCTCCCATGAGGTAAGCTTTCTATAAGCTCCCGTACGCCTAATTATATAATCCCTAAAGTTTGGTTCCTTGAAT
>CAYXFE010000175.1:1182-2004 GCA_964464195.1 uncultured Candidatus Bathyarchaeia archaeon | reverse complement strand
TTTCCGAACGACAATTCCAGACGACGAACAATTCAAACATGGCTGCTTGAACGAAGGTTGCAGTTCTAGCCTCATTCAGGGTTGCTTCTGTTCCAAATCCATGTGCAGGCCAAATGTAATATTCTAGGGCGAAAACCAAGAAGCTTCCGGCTGCTTGTAACAGAAACGAAGCAATTATGAAGGCTATCATTCCGTGCAGTATTCCTTCCTCGGGTTTTCTGGGCGGCCGCTCCATCACATCATCCTCTGGCGGGTCCGTAGCCAAGGCTATCGCGGGGCCTCCATCAGTTACTAGGTTTATCCAAAGAATCATGGCTGGCAGAAGCGGAAGCGGAAACATTTCCTGTCCAAATATTCCGCCGAGAATTGCGAATGTTCCAATTACTAATAGCTCATCGAAGTTGCATGCAATTAGGAATCTAGCGTATTTTCGTATGTTATCGTAGATTACCCTTCCATACTCAACTGCTCGAACAATAGTTGCGAAGTTGTCGTCTGTTAGGATTAGGTCTGAGGCCTCCTTCGTTACGTCCGTGCCTGTAATTCCCATTGCGACACCAATATCGGCTGTTTTTACGGCTGGAGCATCGTTTACGCCGTCTCCTGTCATGGCGACTATGTGGCCTTTCGCTTTCAAGGCTTTAACAATTTTAAGCTTGTGTTCCGGCGAGACTCTGGCGTAGACGGTTACTTTTTCAACTATTTCTTCAAGTTCCTTCTCATCTATTTTTTCTAGTTCTTCCCCTGTTAAAGCCAAGTCTCCTTCCTTATAGATTCCAATTTCTTTTGCTATTGCCAATGCGGTTAGTTTATGGTCGCCAG
>CAYXFE010000175.1:0-1172 GCA_964464195.1 uncultured Candidatus Bathyarchaeia archaeon | reverse complement strand
ATTCCCTCTAGGCCGACAAATATCATGTCTTTTTCTATTTCTTCTGTGAATTTCTCGACGTTTTCTGGAAGTATTTTGTATGCCATTCCAAGAATTCTTAGGGCTTCGCTGGCCATTTCCTCATTTATCTTTAGAATTTCCCTTTTCTTTTTGCTTGTAAGCTTCTTTATTTTTCCATCCTCTACAATGTGGCTGCATCTTTCTAGAATGACTTCGGGTGCGCCTTTCATAAATGCAACCTTTTCTTTTTCCGGCGTTAAGTGGATGGTTGTCATTCGTTTTCTTTCAGAAGTGAACGGTATCTCGCCAATTCGCGGATATTCCTTTTCAAGAGTTTTATACTTTAATCCAGCCTTCTCCGCGGCGACAATTAACGCAGCTTCAGTCGGGTCTCCCACAACTTCCCATTTATCCTTCTCCTTGATAAGCAGGGCATTATTGCATAAAGCCCCAATTTTAAGCAAAGAAGCCAAAATCTCGTTCTCTTCAACGTTTACTTTTTCTCCTCTGTAGAGGAATTCTCCTTTTGGCTCGTAACCTACTCCAGTAACTTCGAATATCTTATTGTCCGCGTAGACTCGGCGAACAGTCATTTCTCCCTTTGTTAATGTGCCGGTTTTGTCTGAGCATATGACTGTTACGGCGCCTAGAGTCTCCGCCGCCGCAAGCTTCCTTATTATAGCGTTTCTTCTTGCAAGTTCTCTCGCGCCTAAAGCAAGGGTTATGGTTACTATGGCTGGCAAGCCTTCAGGAACGGCTGATATTGCAAGTGCAATCGAGGACATGAAGGCTTGAATGAACCCTTCCATTTCAAAGCTTGTGGATTGCATGACTACTTCGAAGGCTTCTAGGGCGAAGATTAAGACGCAGACGGCGACAACAATTTTTGCTATTTTGCTGGCGAAGCTGTCAAGCTTCTTTTCAAGCGGAGTCTTCTCTTCTTCGGCTTCTTGAACCATTTCCGCTATCTTTCCAAACTCAGTGTTCATTCCAGTCGCGACTACGACGGCTTTTCCCCTTCCATAGACAATATGCGTAGCGGAAAACACCATGTTTCTTCTTTCGCTAACTGGCGCAGAAGCATCCACAATTCCAACCTGCTTATCCACAGGTGTTGATTCTCCAGTTAGAACCGCCTCGTTGGCTCTAAGCTCTATTGCTTCAATAAGCCT
>CAYXFE010000174.1:0-2005 GCA_964464195.1 uncultured Candidatus Bathyarchaeia archaeon | reverse complement strand
TTTTAGAAATTAAATTTTTCTTATTTCTTGAATTCGGCTTAAATTTAGGCAGCTAATACTATTTTTTGGTGTTATAATGAGTAGGCGTAGACATACAAGCGAATTTGAGGATTGTATAAGGCGGGTTATGGCTAAGGGAAAGGATAAGGCAAGCGCCTACGCCATTTGCACGGCTGCCTTTCAAAGGGCTGGGAAGCCAATATGGGAGAAAACAAGGATTCTAGCTACGAATCCAATCAAAGAAAAGATAGTTGAAAAACCTCTCAAAATTCGCGGAGTCGCCATAAGAGCGGGTGAAAGCAGGAATAGAAACATTTACTTGCCGGAAGAATTAAAGAAGGCGGCTGCTAAGCTTGTTGGCGCACCAGTCTATATTGAGCATGTTTATGCCTCAAACGCTATAGGAAAGGTTACAAGCGCAAACTGGGACGACAGGATTAACGGCATAATCTACGAAGCAGAAATCTACGATGATGAAATTCAAGAGAAAATTCGGAAAGGTCTAATAAAGCATGTAAGCCTAGCGGCCGACTATGAAAGGCTTGACGTTGTCGATGGTAAAATTCCGAGGGATCTAAATAACTGCGAACTAAGCCTAGTGGCCGTTCCGGGCGTTCCAGAGGCGAACATTCAGATTGTTGAGGAAATGGCTGAAAAAATTAGGGAGCAGGGCGAAGCCGAAGAGTTTATATTCTTTGAAATTCGCGATCCGCAAGGCTTTCTTCCGGAGCATTTCAGCATAGGCTGGATAGACAGCGTAAATGGCATAAAGGCAATTTTCGCGAGGGAAAGGGAAAATCCGGAATCGATTCAGCCAATAGCCCTACTCTTCATGAAGAGCCACGGATGGACTCCAGAATCAATTCAGAAGTGGCTGAGTGAACATCCACAATATCTAAGCCAAAACAAGATGAAGCCATCAGCAAGCGAACCGCTAACGCCTCGAATAGCGGAGAGAGTCTGGACGAGACGCTACATAGATGACCTTCCAGACTCAGCCTTCGCGCTGATTCTTCCAGGCGGAACAAAGGATGAGGAAGGAAAAACTGTTCCAAGAAGCCTTAGAAAGTTTCCCCATCACCGCAGAGACGGAACAGTAGACATTCCTCATTTAAGAAATGCCAATGCAAGAGTCGGAATGATGCTGAAAAATCCGGAGCTTCGCGGAGACTTGACTGTTGCCCAGCTTGAAGCTGCGAAGGCTCATCTTGACAGCCATAAGAAAGAACTTGGAATTGGAGAGTTCCGCGAAGAAGAACAGAAGCAGCAAGACATGGAAATCCCGGAATGGTTTCTGCCATACTTAGAATCCATAGAAGAAGCAATTGACAACCTAGAAGGTAGAATAGGCGAAATTGAGAATGAAATCAAGAATTTAAAGCAAGAAGTCTCAGCTTCTCCGCCTTCTTCTCAAGGCGAAGTTGAAGAGAGACTAAGGAGGGTTGAGGGGAAGTTTATGGCTTTTAGGAAAATGGTTGAGGCAGTTATTCCCGACAGAAAGATTTGGGACAAGTGGGGGCACGGCCCAAAACAGATGATTTACCAGCTTAAACGTGTTTTGCGTTCCCCAGCCTTCCGCGAAACCGAAGATATGAAAAATGGAGGGATGCATCATGGCAGATAATAGCGGATTTCCAGAATGCGAAATTGGAGACATAATCTCAAGCCTAGCCGACTCAACCGTGCTAAGCCTAGAAGCAGAAACGGACATAACCAAAGGATGGCCAGTCTATCTAAGCTCAGACCTGAAGGTAAGCCCATGCACAGGAAATGAAAACGCAATTGGAATAGCCCTAGCGTCGGCTTCAGCCGGCCAACCATGCCCAATCTGCGTCAGAGGAGTAGTCAAAGTTGAAGCTGCAGGTGCAATAACGCGTGGCGCAGCCGTTCAAGCAGCGGCAAACGGAAAGGTCGCGCAGCTTTCAGACCAGCCAGTAGACGAAGGAGGAACATCAACCTACACAATTTATTATGCGAGAAAGCTTGGCATAGCCCTATGCTCGGC
>CAYXFE010000173.1:0-2020 GCA_964464195.1 uncultured Candidatus Bathyarchaeia archaeon | reverse complement strand
AGAATGTTTCGGAAAAATCCTTAATTATATAGAATTTGTTGTTGAAGGCATACATCGCCCATGCATTCTGGTTTATAATCAGATTTTTGGCTACTTCAGCTAAGCAGAGAGCAATATCCCGAACCTCTCCAGTGAAGAATTTTAGACTTCTACTCGCATCTACAAGTATTACCCAGCGATCCTCCCTTGTCTGCAACTCTTCGCGAACAAATATGTCTGACCTCTGACTTTTACTTGCAATAACCTGTATTGCTTCCTGCAAATCCACCAATCCAGCTTCTTGGCGGAAATCTTCGCCTGTAACATTCTTTAGAAGTCTCAATTTTTCCAGTATTCTTCTAATTGGACTTCCTAATAGGATTCTACGCCGTAGATATTCTGTATAATCCTCTTCTGGAAATTCGAAGTCTAAGAATTTTGTGTCTTTTCCCATCTCCCTATACTTTGCTATTATCCTGCTTTTTCTTTCCTCGCTTGATTTCCAATTTGAGAATATTTGGGCGACATCATCCTTGTAGAAAGTTTCTATGAAAAATTTTGTGTCTAGCTCTTCCCTCTCTGGTTCCAGAATTCTATACGTTTTTTGCGTCATTTTCATTATTGCTTTTTCTTCCGGAATTTTTCTGTAAAATAGAGAGTTTTTTCCATGATTGTCCGTATAGGGAAGAGACGGAACCTGCGAGATTTCATCGAATCTGGATAGAATTTTGTATATGCCATCTGCAACTTCAATTTTCTTATCAATTAGGGCTTCTAGAATTCTTTGTATCTCTTCGCTTTTTTCCGCCATCTTGAATGATTCGTAAGCTTTACTTTCAAGTTCTTTAAGCATTTTCGCCGTTTCTTTTGCTGCTTCTACAATTTCCTCTTTCACCTTTATTCCCTTAATTTTTCCAGCGATGCTTTCTGAGAGAATTGCCGCGCGGAGAACAAGCGGCTCCTTTCTGATGGTAGAGGCTGGCTTTAACTTTAGGTATGAGATGGCATTTGCAATCGCTATTTCTGGAATAAGGAAGTTCCACTGCGCCTTTAGATAGGCATTTGCAATCGCGTCCTCCGTCATGCAAATTGCGAACATGGCGTTTTCAGCGTTTTTACGTTTAATCCATTTCTTGTAGTGATTAAAGTTTGATACAACTACATGAGCGCTTAAATGATAGATTGTAGCCTTAAACATTTGCCACAAAACTCTTCTATGGTGATCATCGTCAATGTTTAGACGCATATCCTGATAGGCTACTGTATTTTCTCCAATTTTTTGTGGAGCAGGAATATAAAGAACGTAGCCATAATTGTCTATTCTAAGTTTTGGATAGACAATTTTCTCTCGTAACAGAACTTTGATGTCTTCATGATTCTTTTTGGTTATTTGAAGCGTTATCGTCCAGGCGTGGTCGAAGAAACTCATCTAGTTTGCCTACCTATCCTCTTCCGAAAACCGAATAGACTACTCTCCTTACAGCCTCTTGAATCTCTACATCATCGCTTGTCGTTCCAACTATGGTTTCCTCCGCCGCCTCTTGCGGCGTACAACCGTCGGCTATTAAAACTGCCCAGTTGATTAGGTCTCCAGGCGAAGGCCCATAGGGCAAGTCTCCATTTTTATATTGTCTCCTTAATTCCGCGCCGACTTTCACTATTTTGTAGGCTGTTTCTTTGTCTATTCCGCTTCTTTTCATTACTAGTTCAACTTCGTCTGGGCATATTTCTTCTCCTACGCTTAGATAGTCAAAGTTTATCCATACTGAGAGCCTCCTTCTCAGGGCTGCGTTTAGGGGCTTTGTTCCTACGAATTCGGCTGAGAATGGATTCATCGATATGATTATGTAGCCGTACGGATGCCTATTTACAACTTCATTATCTTTTTCTGTTAAGACTATGTGGCCTCGCGTATCCATTATCGGATTCATTCTCGCTGCCACGTCTTGCTTCATCATGTTTGCCTCGTCTAGGTAGAGGATTCCGCCGTATCGGCACCATAGGATTATTTGGCCGTCCACCCAGTTCTCCTTCCCTAAGC
>CAYXFE010000172.1:0-2036 GCA_964464195.1 uncultured Candidatus Bathyarchaeia archaeon | reverse complement strand
TGGAAGCCTCCGAGGGCAGTTATTCTTACATCTCCAACCTGATAGATTAAGGGTCGAAATATTCTCTCTCCGACGGTTCGCAGAATTCTTTCTCTTTCCTTGCTTTCGCTGTGGAGGAAGTGGCGCATATGACCAATTATCTTTGATGGCAACGGCGGAGTTCGCAGAATTCGTGGTCTCCATCGTGTCCGCCTAATTATTTCTTGAAGGACAGCTCCATTTTTCCCTATCACTAATCCCGGCTTTTTCGCCTCTATTATTACTTCGCCGAGGCTTGGATCAAAGTTGATGTTCGTTATTTCAGCTTCTGAAGGAACTATTTCATTTATTATCTTCTCTGTTTCTTTCTCGGGAAGCCTAACTTCTGGGTCTGAACGGATAACTATTCTCTTACGTATAATGCTGACGATGTCGGTTATTATCGAACTTTGCTCTATCAGAATTTCAGGCCTTTTCGTGTAGAGGGCAATGGCTGGCCCTTCATACTCTACCCTGGTTACTTCAGCCTCTTTTGGAATGTGCTCAAGTATATACTGGCTTATTTCAAGCTTAGACCTTTGCTGAGCAGACACAAATTTTCACCTAAGAGCCCTCTAGAATCTTCTTCTTTTCCTCATCACTTAACTCTCTAAAGCCACTCTCATCAATTATAGCGACGTCAAAGCTGTCCCCGCTAGCAGCATCCCTCTTCATGGCGGAATGAACAGCACGAACAACTATTGGGAGAAGCTCCTCTACAGTAGCATCTTCCCTATACTGATCCTCTAGCACTCCATAGGCGATTGGTGAACCCGAACCAGTGGCTACGCATTTCTCTTCAGTCAAGCTTCCTAATGGATCTAGCGAGTATACATGCGGCCCTGTATCGTCGACTCCGCCGATTAAGACTTGAGTTAGCAGCGGATAGTATCTGCTTGAGAACAGTAGATTCGCGATTAGTCTTGCAGCGGCGCTGACAGGCATCTTTCTATGATTTGTGAGTTTGTAGAGCTGAGCGTTCGCCTTCAAAATGTCGACTGTCCATTGGGCATCGGCTACTGTTCCAGCTATAGTCATCGCGAGGTGGTCATCTATCTTGTGTATTTTCTTTCCTCTTTTATGAGCTACGAAGTATCCCATAGTTACACGTGTATCCGACGAGAGTATTACTCCATTTTTGCAGACTACGC
Source organism: uncultured Candidatus Bathyarchaeia archaeon (assembly GCA_964464195.1). Classification (GTDB taxonomy): domain Archaea; phylum Thermoproteota; class Bathyarchaeia; order Bathyarchaeales; family WUQV01; genus CAYXFE01. The sequence goes on along the minus strand of CAYXFE010000172.1, from coordinate 867 downwards.
CTATGGTTGTTGTTCCTTTCATCGCTAACTTTTTCGGGATTTCACGCAATTTATTTCTCTCCTAAAATCCAAATTCAACCGGTCAAAACCTCACATAGGAAGGACATTGTATTCTTTACCGACGCATTTAAAAACATTTCGAACTCTAAATAAGAAACGTTTAAACCGCAGTGATAGCTTTGACCCTGAAGCTGCATAGAATGGAACTTCCAAGAGAAGTCATAGTTGGAGAAAACACTCTCGACTTAGTCGCGGAAGTAACAAAAAGGCTTGGATTCGAAAAGAAAGCCTTCATCGTAAGCGGGCCAAAAACATTCGAAATAGCAGGGAGAAAAGTTAAGGAAATTCTGGAGGATGCCAAAATTGAAGTTGAACATTCAATCGTGAATTCTTCAACCATAAAAGAGGTAAGCATGGTTGAGAGGCAGATTCAGAGGGCGAATCCAGAAGTTGTTTTCGGCGTGGGCGGAGGAACAAAAATTGACGTTGCAAAATTGAGTTCAGCACGAATCGGAGTTCCGTTCATAAGCGTTCCTACAACTGCCTCCCACGACGGAATAGCGAGTCCAGTAGCTTCAGTTAAGGGATTAAACAAGCCTTATTCAGTTATGGCACAGTCGCCAATGGCAATAATTGCAGATACAGAAGTTATAATAAAGGCCGATTACAGATTCACTGCAAGCGGATGCGGAGACGTAATTGCAAAACTTACAGCCGTTAGAGACTGGAAACTTGCACATATAGTCAAAAACGAATATTATGGCGAGTATGCTGCAAGTCTAGCCTTGATGAGTTCCAGATTGATAGTTAGAAACGCAGACTTGATAAGGCCGGGCAGCAATGAAGGATTACGAGTTCTCTTGGAAG
>CAYXFE010000171.1:0-2036 GCA_964464195.1 uncultured Candidatus Bathyarchaeia archaeon | reverse complement strand
CTCACACATTCAACCTTTAATTATCCCTATGATCCTTTTAAAGTTTGATTAAAACTATCTCTAGGAGAGACATCTTCACAAGCATATCCAAGCTTTTTAAGAATTTCAACTGTCTCACTAATTTTGACGGAAATTCTTTCAAACATAAACTTTTATTCCTACCGTAATGATTTTGAATTTTCTTATAGTATGCTGAAGTCTGTTGGTGGGATGTCTCCCTTTATTACGGTTCCAGTTGAGCCGTCGAGGAATATTTTGTAGCGTTCACCCTTATATTCGTATGTTATGAACCATATTGGCGCATGCAGGTAAACGGCGTCTCCAAATTCAAATTCGGTTTTAATCTCAATTATTCTATCAACATCTTGCTTTGCCAAAAATTCATGATGCGCCTCAATCTCCTGTTTAGCAATATTCAACGCTTCATTTTCGTCTATTTCACTGTTTAAAACTTTAGCGTAGCCTTCAATTCTTCTGAAGTCGTATGGAATTTTTCCTTCTAATGGGACGTCATACTCTCTTGTTGGAAATTCTGAGGCCTTACGCGCCAAAACAAGCCAGCTATATTTTTTCTCTATCTTTCCCTCTTTAACGACTGGTGGACTCAATCGTTCAAATATTCCTTTATAGGTTGTTTTGGCTGTTACAGGAACAACCCAGAAGGGCAGATAAACAAGTTCTTTCTCGACAATTTTTGAACGCTTAGCCAAATCGCCTGGCTTTAGAAAGCCAGAAGCCATCCATTCTTTAACAAGCTTTTCAACGGCTGCTTCATCATATTCGTTTAGAAGCATTGAATGCTCAAACACGAAGGGCTTTCCAGTTTCAATCACGACTGTGTAGCCGCAGTATTGGCATGTCGCTAAAATTTCTCCTGGATTAAACTTTATTGGCGCTCCGCAGTGGGGACACTTAATCTCTTCTACTATTGTCATGTTTTCACTTCACTAAGTGAATGCCAAGTTTTCTCTTATAATTGTTAGCGGCTATTTTATATTCTCAAATGCCAAAATTATGTTTGGTGAAGAGGGTTTGTCGTATGGTAAATGTCCGAGATGCGGAAGCGAGGCTGTTGAGTTTGGCACTCCAACAATTAAGGTTGGTAAGACTAGGCAGATGAGGGTAAGCGTCAAGCAATGCCCAAACTGTCTTCTAGTCTTTTATGAAGGCATAACAGAATGAAGGAATGGTCATGGCGAGGCTGGCCAAACTTAAGCTTTCAATGTCCATATCAATATTTCTGGTCTTCTTCATATTCGCATTATTCCTCGCAGCAATCATGTATATATTTCAGCTACCCCTAATTTTTGCAGTCGTCGGCTCCCTACTCTTCATACTTTTTGAGTATTTGATTGGCCCCGAAATCGTTAAAGCTTCAACACGGCTTAGATACTTGAAGCCGGGAGAAAATCCTTGGCTGGAATCAACCGTAAAGGAACTAGCTGAAAAAAGCGGAATTCCCACGCCTAAACTCGCAATAGTTCCAGACGAAACACCAAACGCATTCGTTTTCGGAAGGACAAGAAAAGATGCAACGTTGGCTGTTCATGAGGGTTTATTGAAGCAACTGAACAAGGAGGAAATTCGAGGAGTTATCGGCCACGAACTCGGCCACATAAAGCATAGAGACTTCCTAGTAATGACGGCTCTTTCCGCCATCCCTCTAATCGCCTATATGGTCGCTCGCCTATCATTCGAAGCCGTAAGATTCGCTAGGCCAAGCAAGAAGGATAAGGGCGCCGCAATCTATGCTGCGCTGGCAGCAGCGGCAGTTATAGGCTATATCGTCTACATAATCAGCCTATTATGCGTAATGAGAACAAGCAGATTAAGGGAGCATTACGCAGACGCCTACTCGGCATACGTAACTCAGAATCCAAGAAGTCTAGAGAGCGCCCTTGCAAAAATAACCTATGGCCTGTCGCTTTCTCCGAAGCCTCCCCATGGAGCGAGAACCCTCTATATTGGAGACCCAGCCTTGGCAAAGCAGGAATGCCAAAACATAATCCGCAGAAAGGAAGAGTATGACTTAGACA
>CAYXFE010000170.1:0-2077 GCA_964464195.1 uncultured Candidatus Bathyarchaeia archaeon | reverse complement strand
AGCTTCACTATAAGATATATTTCATTAATTCTTTCATCGAATTTAACTTTACATTCTTTAAGGAATTCATAAGAATTTCTGGATTTTTCCTTATCTCAGCAAGATATTTTTCGGCTAGGGAAATTCCCTTTTTAACGAAGGCCTTTGTAATTCTCCTTGTCAGTATATTTCCTGAACTGATCAGTCTGTCAATTATTTCTTTTGAGAATTTTACGCTGTGTTCCCAGCATTCAAAGAGTAGATCCCAGTGGGCTTGAGTCATCCCTTCCAAGGTGAATGTTTTCTCTTTTTCTAGTATGCTTCCTCCCATTGCTACGAAGAAGAGCGGGAAGAGCCATTGTTTTGAGCCTTTAAGTTCGTCTATTAGCTCTATGGTTTTCACTATGTCGTCTTCATTTTCGTCTGGAAGCCCAATTATGAGGGTTGTGCATGGATACCAGTAGTTGTCATTAAGAATTTGTGTTGCTTGAACCACAACTTCCGGCCACTCTTCAGGCTTATAGGGGCGCGGTTTTCCAATCATGTACTTTCTAATAAGCCTCGGACTACCCGTTTCCAAGCCTATTTGAGGCCCTATGAAGGGCTCTTTCTTGGTGTAGCCGCAAAGCTGGCTGATCTCGTGGACTAAGCTTGGATCCTGCAGTATTGTTGGGAAAGACGCATGCGCAATGCTCACAGAATCTATTCCCTCAACATTTAGAGTTGACTTATACAAGTCTAGAACTGCTTCACGGTTGACTTCTATTCCCCTTGCACCGTAGCGAAGCCCATCATCCGTTATGAAGCTTGCGTTGTGTACGCCTCCGCGGGCGTTGACCATTACTTCTTTCAGTATTTTCTCTTTGGGAAAGCTTATCCACTTCCTCATGGTTGGCGTGCAGAATTGGCAGCCCCGCCCGCATCCGCGGGTTATTTGAACGTGACCGCATCTGACGGGATTGACAATTTCCGGAATGTGTTCTGGATTGCTCTGCCTATTATGTATGATTGGTGGAAGTTTTTCTCCTTCAATGGCTCTTTTGAAGACTTCGGCTGCAGACTCGTCGCCTTCTCCAACAAATATGGCGTCTATTCCAAGAGCCTTCATATCTTCTTCTGAGATTTGCCAAACACCCGGGCCGCCTACAATTATTTGCAGATGGCTCCTATGTTTTTCGAGAGCTTTGTTTCTTAATAGCTTTTCAAATTCTGTTGCTGTGCATGATTTTCCGCCGCCGAACAGGCTGCAAAGCGTGTGGGAGACAGGCGCGTATCCTCTTGGATCAACAGTTGTGATTCCGACAACCCTTGTTTCCTCTCCTATAACTCGATAAAGCTCATCTGGAGGAGCAACAACAACCTCATCTTCAGTAAAGCCGCCGGCAAGCAAGCTTGCCTCAATCTTCCTTAAAGAATACGACGCGTAAAGAGCCCTTCCATCATCAGAAGGAATTTTGGGACATAAGACCCGGTAAAGGAAAAAATCAGGTATAAAACGTCTAGGAAGACAGGTTAGGAATCCTCCGCCTTCAAATCCGCCGTAATCCGTGAATAGGGTTCTATCTGCAGTTAGAACTATCTTATAGCCAGCCCTCGTCATCATCCCCCTCACTTTGTTACGGAAGATATGATTGTGTAAAATTAGCTTATAACTTTTATTTTTCATAACATTTAAATTTTGATATATCATAATCTTAAGCGGTGAGCCATGTATGAACCAAAAAACATTGGTTGACCTACTTGAGCTTTTGCTGAAAAGAAGAAGGTCCTGGAACATCGATACTAAGCTTAAATTCGTCGTTGGCAATACTGAGCTGGGCATGCTACAAGTTACGGGAAAAATTGAGTATATGCCGTCAAAGGAAGGAACAGAGGCAGCGTCCACTCAAAGTTAAGTGCTTCTGCAGGGATAACGGGTGCCTACATTCGTTCACTTGGTCAGTGACTTCACAACTTCCGGAAAGTTCAATGTTAGGAAACAAACTGAAACCATAAATCACATTTTAAAGGAAATTCAAGAAAAAGGTGCAAAAGTGCTTGATGTAAGGGTAGGCATTGGAGGCCAAGAACACATAGTAAGCCTTATCTACATAATTCT
>CAYXFE010000169.1:0-2083 GCA_964464195.1 uncultured Candidatus Bathyarchaeia archaeon | reverse complement strand
AGGAGCTTAAACCAGAATTCGTGGCTGTTTGTCAACGTAAACCCTCAACCTACGCTGGACACCCATTCATAGTTGAAGTGGCAATAGCCTACGGCGGAGAAATACCTCGAAAAGGAGAATTCGTCCTATACCGATTCGCAAACAGAATTCCACTCTTATATGATGAGGCAAGCGACGTCTCATTCAAGGTTATCCAATCCATAAACTGGAGAAGATACGGCGTTTCACCAGACATGCCAGTCGCAATTCTCGTCCACATCTGCAGCACAAAAGTTCCCTACAAAACAGTTGGAAAAGAATTCATAGCAGACAGACCGGAAGTTAAAAGGGAAATTTTGAACGGAATAAGGGAAGTTGCAAGGCAGCTTCAAAGATTCCTCTCAAGAAGAGCTTACGTTGAAAGACAGAAGAAAAGATTAAACATTTTCGCTAAATATCTCCCTAGAATAGCTGAATTCTCAACAAAGCTCGCCGGAAAAGAGAAGCCTCCAGACATAAAAAAACTTTTAAGGAGCGTGGAAAAATTTGGCGAAGAAATCTAAAATTTCAGCTTCCGAAAGAAGGAAGGAAGTTTTGGCAAGCCTCCAGAATCTTGGCTATAGACTTTACGAGCAAATGGAAAGGGGATATTTTCCACAAATAGAAATGCCAAGCCGCTCAATAGAAAACATATACTACAACCCGGAACTTAGACAATACGTTCTTGGAGAAAGAAAGGTTAGAAGAAGCGCAAGAAACATTAGGCATATTAGACCTTTTACGCAGCTGGTTTGGGCAGCCTACTTCGCATATGAATTGACTTCGCAAAGAAAAACCTCAACTTTAAGAGACGTCTATTATTCGGCTCAAGCCTACGGAATGTCCTTCAAAGACCAGCCTGAATCAAACAGCATAATAACCGACCTAGAAACCGTAATAGGCTTTTCAAGAGAAGACTTCAACATATTTCCAGAAGAACGCTCAGCAGTCTTCGGCGACCTAACAATAGAATACACAGTGCCAGGCTATGAAGGGAAAAGGCTAAACCTAACATCGCATCCGGACGGCGTAATGATAGGACCAGCCCTAACAAGCGCAGAATTCGTAAAAACAAGCGCCGACAAAGTCATAGCAATAGAGAAAGGCGGCCTATTCACACGTTTCATAGAGGAGCGAGTTCACGAAAGATTCAACGCAATACTAGTTTTGACGGCTGGACAGGCGCCGAGAGCCACGAGACATTTCATCCATCGCCTAAACAAAGAGCTTGAACTTCCAGTCTACATATTTACAGACGGAGACCCATGGGGAATGCATATAGCAATGGTAATAATCTCAGGCTCAGCAAACGCCGCTCATCTCCGTGAACTAACAACTCCAGACGCAAAATGGAGCGGAGTCTGGGCAACAGACATAGTAAACTATAAGCTACCAACCGACCCGCTAACAGAAATAGACATTAAGAGGCTGTATGAGCTACAGCGTGACCCCAGATACAAAAGCGAGCTTTGGCAGAGAGAAATCAAGACTTTCCTAAAAATTAGGCGAAAGGCGGAGCAGGAGGCTTTCAGCCGCTACGGACTAACCTACATAGTCGATGAGTACCTGCCAGCAAAACTAGAGGAAACTTCATAAAGCTTAAAATATTTCTAAATCTAACTATTTCAGCCAGCGAATTTAGAAGGGAAAGCCATGAGTAGACGTGAAGAGAAAAAGGCTACAGGCTTGATGATAGCTGAAAAATTTTTTGGGCTAATTATGATGGTAATTGGCGCACTAATATTCCATTATACAAGTAGCAGTTTAAATGAAATTGTTACTGATATAGGTCCAAAGATAGCTTTATTCATTCAAGTATTCATGTATGCAATTTCAATAGGGCTAATAGGGCTGGGAATCTTTCTGATACTTGCTAAAACCTCATAGAATTTAGGCTAAAGCTTTTTTAAGTCTGATTCCATGCAATCCATTACCATAATAATCTTTTAAGCATGCGATTTCTCTGTAGCCAAGCTTCTTATAAAGCCTTTTTGCAGCTTCATTGTCAATCCTAACCTCTAAAAAGCATTCTTTCACATTTTTTTCTCTAAATTTTTCTTCCAAT
>CAYXFE010000168.1:0-2106 GCA_964464195.1 uncultured Candidatus Bathyarchaeia archaeon | reverse complement strand
TTACATTCTTTGAGGTGCTTCTATGCCTATTAGATTCAATGAGTTTCTTAAAACTATGCGCACAGCATCTGTTAATGCTAGCCTAGCCTCGCTGAGTTCAGATGGTTCCGCCTTTATGACTGGCAGGGCATTATAGAAGCTGTTAAATTTATCTGCTAACGCATTGGCAAACTCTGCAACAATATGCGGCTTTAGATTTTCAGCCGCGTCAATGAAGATTTCTGGCCATCTCGCCAGCATTAGGATAAGCTCCTTCTCTAGATTGTGAGTTAAAAGCGAGTAGTCTGGATTTTCTATTTCTTTCTTGGCTTTTCTCAGTATGCTGCACGCCCTAGCATGCGAGTATTGGATGTACGGCGCGCTGTTTCTTTCAAAGTTTATGACTCTTTCCCATGTGAATACTACGGGCTTTGTTGGATCAACCTCGACTAGGGCGTATTTTACGGCGCCTATGCCGACAAAGTTTGAAATTTTCCTTCTTTCCTCCTCTGAAAGATGCGGAGAACGCTTAGAAACCTCCTGATAGGCTTTTTCTATGGCTTCATCCATTACCTCGTCGAATGTTATGTAGCGTCCCCGCCTACTCGACATTTTATAGCCCGGCAAGTTTACGAGGTTGTAGGCGAAATGAGTCAAATTCTTTGCATAATCAACATAGCCAAGCGCGCAAAGTGCAAGCTTTATTTGCAATTGTGGAAGCGACTGCTCCATTCCTACAACATTTATTACCCATTCCGCTTTCTTGAACTTCTCTATGCTATAGGCAATGTCTCTAGTCGTGTAGAGGGTTGTTCCATCAGCCCTAATCAATGTAAGCGACGGAACCTCATAATCTTCCTTCAATCCAAAAATCTTCTTTAAGTCAAGGTCTCTCGCAATTTTTTCCGCGTCGAATTCCAGAACTCCGCCTTCATAGAATACGTAGGGAGTCTTCTCCAATCTAGCTATTACATCTTGAACCTTGCCTGTCCACGTGAGCTCGCTTTCCCAATCCCAAGAGTCAAAGTATATTCCAGCCCTGCTTAGAGTCTGTCTGAAGCCTTCTAGGCAGATTTCGCATACTCTTCTGATAAGCTTCTTGGCTTCTTCCTTTCCAGCCTCATAATCGCGGATAAGCTTGCCAATTTCCTCTTCTGGATTTTCATCCTTCAAAATTTCGTCAAGAAGCCTATCAAAGGTTTCTCTATGCTTAGTCTGTAGTTCTACGGCTACCGCCATCCAATCGTCAAGTTGACGCTGCAGTCTTCGCAGTTCTTCGGAATCAGCTTTTTTCTTTGCATCCTCAACTTGTCTCTTAAGCCTCTGAATCTCAATTATGCAGTTGGTTATTGTATAAATTACGCCTATAAAATGGTCGGGTTTCCCCTCCGGCTTTGGCATTCCAAGCTTCTTGTAGCCATAAGCTATTACGGCGGTTTGCCTTCCAACATCATCAATGTAATAATGCGTATACACTTCGTGGCCTCTAGCCCTCAAAATCCTTGCAAGTGCATCCCCAAGTATAGGATTCCTCGCCTGCCCAATATGAATTGGATGAACAGGATTAACACTTGTATGCTCAACAATAACCTTTTTAGGCATCCCAGTCTTCACAAAGCCATATTCCCTATCAAGCCGCCTTGCAGACTCAAGAGTTAAAGCAGAAAAATTCGCATAATCAGCATAAAAGTTTATATAGCCTCCGCCAGCAGCCTCAACACGCTCAACCAAAGAACTAGCCGAAACATCAATTCTACTAGCTATCTTCTCTGCAAGAACCCTAGGCGATTCACGAATCATTTTAGCCAACTCAAAGCAAACAGAAGAAGACAACTCGCCAAACTGCATGCTCGGAGGCAAATCCAAAACCAGAGAAGAAAACTGAAAATCCGGAAAATCCTCCTTCAAAACCTCAACCAATAACCCTAAACATTCCTCACGCAACTTTCCAAACGGATTCACTGAAACCTCTATCTCCATAACCACTCATAACCTAGACACTATTCTAACGATTTAATTGTTGTGGCGGGCCCGCTGGGATTTGAACCCAGGACCTCCGGCTCCGCAGGCCAGCGTCCTATCCAAACTAGACCACGGGCCCTCAGGAAGGATGGGGGACAGTTCCCA
>CAYXFE010000167.1:0-2140 GCA_964464195.1 uncultured Candidatus Bathyarchaeia archaeon | reverse complement strand
ATTCTGGCGCAGACTTCAGTTTTCCCGTAGGGAAGCCATACATCAACCATTTTTAAGCCTCTTAGAAACTGAAGGTTTCCTCTCAATTAAATAAAAGTAGCGATTACCTAAGCGAGCACAAGTTCTTTAAACAGAACATACCATACTTTCTAAAGGAGGCAAATTAGATGTCGGTTGAAATTGAGCCAAAAAGAGGTGAAGTAGCCTTCAAATGGTTCAACAACTACGCGGGATTAACCATAAGAACCCCAAGTAAAATCATAGTAATTGACCCGGCGGATATACATCCAAGAGAATTTACAAATGTCGACATACTTCTAATAACACATGAACACTACGACCATCTAGACCAAGCCGTGGTTCGCGAAATATACAAACAGACAAAATGCAAAGTCTACGCTGACCCCACATCCACAAGGAGACTAAGAAGCGTAATCGACCCGGAAAAACTTGAAGAAGTCAATGTAGGCGAAGAAGTGGAGATTGAAGGAATTAAGATTAGAACTGAAAAATGCAATCACCCACCAGCAGCGACGCCAGTGACATTTTTGATAACTACCGAAGACGGCATAAAGATTTACCATACAGCTGACAGCCTACCGTTTCCCGAAATGGAGCAGATAGGCCAAGAATATAAACCCGACCTAGTATTCTGCACAGTTGGAATAGCGCCCGGCTGCTCGCCAGACACCGGAGTCGAAATAGCCAAATTAATAAAACCTAAAGTTGCGGTTCCCTATCATACCGCTTCTAAACGCGATTTGGAGAGATTCTGCGAAATCCTCTCAAGGGAACTTCCAGAAGTCAAATGTCTACTTGCCGAGAAAGGAAAAGCCTACAAATATCCATGAGGACACAATTTTGAGTTCATCTAAAGAAATAGAAAATATGAAAGCTGAATTCTGCAAAATATTGAACAAAATAGGCGCAATAGAGTTTGGAATATTTAAGCTGACAAGCGGAAAGATAAGTCCATACTACATAGACTTAAGAATAGTTCCAAGCTTTCCAGACGCTTTCCAAAGAATATGCAATTTATACATAAAACTGATTGAAAACGAAATTGGAAGCGAAGGTTTCGAAAGAATAGCTGGAATACCAACCGCCGGGATAAGCTTCGCCTCAGTGATCGCCTATCACTTCAAGAAGCCATTCCTGTATGTAAGAAGGGAAGCAAAGCTTCATGGAAGACAGAGAAGAGTTGAAGGAATACTCATGCCCGGCGATAGAATACTTCTCCTAGACGACCTAATTACTACTGGAAAATCCTTGATAAACGCTGCAAAAGCCATAAGAGCCGAAGGAGGAATAGTAGAAAACGCCGTTGTTCTCCTTGACCGCGAAGAAGGTGGAAGGGAAAACCTAGAAAAGGAAGGAATAAAGCTTCACGCCTTAATGAAGGCAAGCGAGGCAGCAGACAAACTTTACGAAATAGGTGCAATAGACGAAGAGCAGTACAAGACTATACTGAGGCAGATTAAAAAGAAATAGGAATGGCTATTAATCGTAGTATATTAGGTTCTTCTCTTCAAGTATCTCATGAAGCTTATTTACCGCTTCGTATACGTCCTGCTCTCGCTTGGCGCCTGTGCAAACAAGCTTTCCGCTTGCAAACAGCAGAATAACCACTTTTGGATCATCCATTCTATAGATTAAACCTGGAAACTGTTCAGGTTCATACATGGTTTTTCCGAGTTCGAATGCTGCCCTTTCCAGATCTATTGTTCCACCGAGGCTAGCAGAAGCAACTATGTTTTGAATTTTTAGTTCAGGCTTGCTGATAATTATTATTCCTCCCTTTTTCAGCTCCTTAATTATCTTCATAACCGCCCTTTTCGCTTCCTTTTCAGATTTAGCTCCAGTGCAAACCATCTTTCCAGAATTAAAAATTAAAGTTGCCGTTTTAGGCTTTTTAAGTCTGAAAACCAATCCTGGAAACTGCTCCGGCCTGTATTCGACTCCCGGATAACTTTTGACTACTGCATTTAAGTCAACCTTTTGTTTTAATGTAGCAGAGGCGACAACGTTTTCTATATTAACTACCGCCTTAACTTTTGGCATACCAAACCCCTTTAAATACTGGCAAACGCACTTGCTTATAAAGACATTTAGCATTTAAATATTGCCTTTAAACTTCACT
>CAYXFE010000166.1:0-2159 GCA_964464195.1 uncultured Candidatus Bathyarchaeia archaeon | reverse complement strand
TATCCTCTGCTACAACTGGAGGAGAAATCGCGGCCAATATTTTAAAGGAAAATGAAATGCTATAAATTTTCTTTTAGGAAAGGGCTGGATTCTGTTGGGCTTCATACGGAAGAGACGAATAAAGCGTCAATTAATCTTCTTAGCAGGTTAGGTTTTAGGATTGTGCATCATTGGAGGTCTTTGGTGAAGCACTTAGGGTGACTGAGGTGGCTGGGCTATGTTTTAGGTTCTTAGTTCATCTAAGGTTAGACCTATTGCTATTATCACTATTATTGCCATTAATCCTAGGATGACGATGGTTGAGGAATTTGAAAGCAAGGAGAATATCTCCAAACTTATCCCTCCTTTATTTTGTAGGTTTGTTCTACGGTTGTTATGTGGAACTTTAATACAATATGTCTCATTTTGGACATACCCGAGAAATTATATGTATTTGGGAAAATATAAATTATTATGCCGAAAAGCATATATGATATGCTTCTAAACATATTTAGCATTCGAGTTCCGAAAAAGAAATGGAAGCTTAAATCGCTAATTAGCCGACTACTGACCACAAAGATTTTTGATTTTAGGGACAAGACTTATTGCTTGGTCGCTTAACACGTGAATTTTATCTGACATAGCAGTTATGTTCTTTACATCAAATATTTTTGTTATCCCTTCAGCGTCGAAGATCGAATTTAAATAGTCCTTGAGACTTCCGCTCGCCTTTTCACTTTCGTAGGAAATTTCCGTTAGAGATAGAGATTCCTGAGCGGAGAGCTTTGAGAGAATATCCCTATATTCTTTGTCTCTCTTTATCTCCTTCCTTACAACTGCAACACTTTTGACGGCTGTTAATGGAATCTCATACCATGAACCTTCAATTCCCGTTAGAGTTGGTATGCCCCGCTTTTTCAGCACCATCGCCTCAACTTCATGGAGAACCAGAAGCATAAGCCTCTTATCGGTAAGGTAAACATTTGACATTAAACATAGAATTGGAAATTCACGCCTTTGACTTCCTAGAAACTTCTTGTATTCCACCTCTTTAATGAAGAGTGTAGGCGCAAGAATCCCATCTTCAACTATTGTATGCTCATTGTCCCTAAGCTCCCTAAATAAACCAATGAATCTTGCCATTTTATAGACACCTAGACTCAGAAGTAAATTCCGATTAAGATTAAAGGATTATGAATTCGAAAAACGAATCTAGAAACACTATTTTCCGGCTAATCATCAATATGTAGTGTCAAAGACTCGTGGCGCCGGGGGTGGGATTTGAACCCACGCGGGCCGCATGGCCCACAGGCTCTCAAGGCCTGCGCATTATCCGCTCTGCCACCCCGGCGTTTGCTAATAAGCTGAATGTTAATTTTGCAGATAAGTTTTCCTAGTTTGCTGGCTTGGAAGCATTACATTTAAAGCTTGCTTAATGAAACATTTAGACGTTAAAAGGGCTCAAGAGGAAGTGTCAAGAATAGTTAAGTGTAGCTATTGCGGCAAGGAAGTCTATTTGCCATTTAAATGTCCATATTGCGGCCAGTATTTTTGCGCTGAGCATAGGCTTCCAGAAAATCATAACTGCCCCGAAATTTGGAGGGCTAAGGCTCCAAAAAGGGAGGTAGTCGCTAAGCCATCGCAGGAAGTAACTTACAGTTATCCATTAACTTACCAGAGGCAAGTTTCAAGGGAAAAGGCCATATTCTTCAGCCTAACAGAATTGAAGCATATAGCCATAGGAACTCTTCTAGTTTTCATGGTTGGATTATCCCCATACATATATGAAGGGCGCTCAATACAAGCGTTTATAATCCTAGGACTAGTTCTTTCAGCCTCATTCATTCTCCATGAATTGGCGCATAAGGTTGCCGCTCAGCTTCAAGGGTTATGGGCGGAATTTAGACTTATGCTTTTTGGAGCCTTATTGACACTTATATCAATTTTTATTCCATTTTTCAAAATAATTTCTCCGGGAGCAGTCGTCATAGCCGGATTGTCAAGCATAGATAAAATCGGAAAAACAGCTTTTGCAGGTCCATTTACAAATATGCTGATTGCCGTTATCTTGGCTCCGCTCACAAGTTTTCCATTACCTCCCTACCTACTTTTGGTGGTAGCCTTTGGAGCTTGGATAAATAGTTTCATGGCGTTTTTCAATTTGATTCCTTTCGGTGTCA
>CAYXFE010000165.1:0-2206 GCA_964464195.1 uncultured Candidatus Bathyarchaeia archaeon | reverse complement strand
AGAAAACCATTAGTTTAACTCCAGCAACTAGGCGATAGTACATGTTTGAACGGGTCAAATCAGGCATACCAGGGCTAGACGAACTTATTGAAGGAGGCTTCTTAAAAGGTGACATAATTCTGTTGGCTGGCGGGACAGGCGCTGGCAAGACTATATTTTCGGCTCAGTTCATCTATAATGGCGCGGTTCAATACGGCGAAAAGGGAGTCTATGCAACTTTTGAGGAAGACAAGGAGACTTTAGCTAGAAACATGCTCAGATTTGGATTTGATCTGAAAAAGCTTGAGGATGAGGGCAGCATAAAAATTCTCGATTTGGAATCTCTGAAGGGAAAGGGAGTAAGCGCCAATATGGACTATATTTTAAGCGAAATAAATCGAATTGGCGCCAAAAGATTAGTTATAGATTCAATTACAGCCTTTCTTGTTGCGTGCAAGGAGGAGTTTGAGTATAGAGCCCTTATGCATCTCTTCTATAAAATACTTAAGAAGAGTCAGTGCACCACAATAATGACTTGCAGCATTCCGTTAGGCAGCAATAAGCTTGGGATAGGAATTGAGGAATTTGTTGCCGATTCCGTGCTGATTCTAGAAAATGTAATCGTTGGAGCAGACTTAAAAACTAGATTTCTGATTCGCAAGATGAGAGGCACGAGGCATAGCAGAAAGTATCACAATGTCATAATAACAGATAAGGGTCTAGAAATAATTCCAATAAGCATAGGCACGGAGTAAACAATAATGGAAATTTTGAGTCTGTCCCTAGTTCTTGGCGCAATATTTTTCGCCTATCTTATGCTATTCAATCTTCAAAGACAAAAACTATCCTACTTCTATAATATACGCAGCCTATTCTACCTATGGTTTCTAATTTTCATCTTTCTAGGCTACACGAGGATAATTACGGGATTCATCAATACCCCTGAAGCAGCAATTTACAGAACGAAAATTTCAATTGTCGCCAGCAGCATAATGGCACTAATATTCGGCGCGTTAACAGCAATTCTCAGCCATTATACAGAAACAACCTCTGTTCAAGACTTTCTCCGCGAATTCTTTAAAAGACCCCATCCTCCTCTCGCAATTTACAGCGCTATATGCTTTACGGTAATTTCTGTAGCTATATTTACCACGCCTTTCCGTATAATTCAGCTTAGAAGCCCCCTTACTGGAGCAATGGAGTATGCAGCGTCTTACAGAGCCTGGTTTGAGTATCTACTTGTGATGATGGGAACTGCTGCACTTTTGTATCCCTGTTTAACTATCTCTAGATTGTCTACAAAGCATAAGTTGCCCCAAGTGAGAAAATCGCTCAAAGTATTTGCTATATGCCTAATAATCTATACATTGTCCACACCAGCGCTGACTGTTCTTAGAGAATACGACTATACAGAATATGAATTAGTTTACATTATCCATACAGGCTTGCTGGCTTTAATGTGGTACGGCTTCAGAAAACCGACAGTTTTAGCGAGTTTCTTCGAAAGTCAGATAGCCCAGGTCTCAAGGGAGCCTTTGACCGAGGAATTGTCAGCCAAAACCGCACGTAGATTCTCTGAAATAATGGGATTCCAACCCAACCAAATGTTCGGCAGAAGTTTCCTTCTAGAATTTGATCCGTCGTCAGATTATGAAAAAGTGATTTTATCCTTAGTTTCGGAATCTAAAGATTTAGGGATGGTGCCGATAATCTTTACGCGTAAAAGCAGCGGAATTTACGCAAATATTCCAGATAAAAGAAGAATTCAATTTGTAATTCTAACTCCGGATATTTCTGTTCCCATGAGGGGGTCGCATGAAAATGAAACTTTGTTGCCTATTAGGGACATATCGCTAATATTAAATGCTGTCAACGAATTCACGAAACATCACCCAGAGAGAACGCTCATAATCTTCGACAGCTTGTCAGACTTAATATTATCACTAGACTTTCCGAAAACCTACGCTTTTACTCGATATGCTCTTGAAAACTTAGAATCCCGCAAGGCAACCGCCATATTTCTTTTAAATCCTAAAGCTCATGACGAAAGGATTGTTTCAAGCATAAGAAGCCTATTCAAGGACCAGTTATTCTATAACGGGAAGGAAATAGAAATTATAAAGCTTTCAGGTCCCGGTTTCGAACCTGCTGAAGTGAAGGAGGAGTTTTCATGGCCAAAGGAGGCGAGTTTGAAAGAATCCTCCTAAAAACAATAAACGATGTTCTC
>CAYXFE010000164.1:0-2245 GCA_964464195.1 uncultured Candidatus Bathyarchaeia archaeon | reverse complement strand
AGAACAAGACGCTACTTATACACGCTTAAAGTTGACCCAATCAAGGCGGAAGAGGTAATTAAGAAACTAAAATGCGAAATAATCGAAGTCTAATTCTAAATTTTAGATAAGCCTCGAAAGAAACATTAGAGCCAAACCCAATACAATGGGTATTGGAAGCCCCGGAAACATTCCCTTCTTTTCAAGAAGCTTAAACGCCAAGAAGGAGCCTAAAAGAACACCTACAACCGAGAATGCGCAGGCTTTCCCTCCAAAGTAGATGAGTGCATGAGAAATCAGCATGGAATAGAAAGTTAGGTCGCCTAGGCCGATATGAACATCCTTAAAACTGAAAGCTATTCCAGGTAAGTCTTCAAGTCCATGCGAAGCAATCTTCCCAACTGGACCGTAAAAAACAGCTATGACGTCATAAACCGCCAATAAAAGCAATATGAAGATAGCGCTTAAGGTAGGAATTGTTAGTCCTAGAAATGCTCCAAGTCCGCCTCCAATCAAAAGAACTATTATTTCTCGGGCAGCTCTAACTTCTGAAAACGTAAAATAGGTAGCTATGGCGGCTATACCTATAGAAATAACTAGTAAAAGCCAAAGATTAGCTTCAAAACCTACTATAACAAAAATTGATTCAAAATAGAGAAATGAAAGTGTGAAGGTGACTATAGAAATGGCAATTCCTATTAGGAGGCGAATTCCAAAGCGAATTTTCCTCTTCAATAGGAAGTACATGAAATATGCGCCTACGGCAATTAAAACGACAAAGTATATGGCATTCCAAGCTGAACCGGATGGAGATTCAGGCATTATAGTTATGTAGCCAACATTAACGTTAGCTGCAATAAACAGCAACGAGCATAAAATGCCAACAAGTATGCTTGCAGCTATCGGAATCAGATAAATTGGGCTTGCCCTAAATAATTGCTCTTTTCTTTCACTCAAATTTTTCAATCCTCAACTTTTTAGCGCATTCATCGCAGAAAGATGCGCCTTTCATGTCTGTATCAATTATAGAGTTTGAGAAGAACATTACACATGAAGGGTTTCCGCAGTGTCTAAGTCCAAAGGTATGGCCGAGTTCATGAACAGCCTCCTTTAATGCCCTTTCAAGAAAAAGCGTATCGTTTGGCTGTTCACCATAGAATTCTGGTTTAAGCCTGAAAAGAGAAATTAACGCGCATTTTCCGGGAAATTCAGCTTCTCCGAAGACGAAATTTAGATGCGGCACGTAAAGGTCTACGTTTACTATGCCCAATACGCGGTTGTAATGCATGCCTTCAGTAAATTTTCTTATACTAGCCAAGATGATGCTTGAGTGATATTGTCCTCTCGCTGGGTTAAAGGCTGATTCTGGAATTGGCATGATTTTTGGAATTACCTCGCATTCGATACCAGCAAAAATTTTTGTTATGTTTTCCTTCAGATGGTTTAGAATTAAATCATCAATAGTTCCAATTTTTAGTAAGCCTATTTTCAAGTTTCTTCCCTATATTTTGAATGTTTCTCCAGCCTCTGGAGCATAAGCCTCTAAGCCGACATTTTCACGTATCCATTCCGCGAGCAGTTCGCAGTTTCCTTCTGCTCCGTGAACAACATAGATTTTGGGGTTCCCCTCAAGCTTTTTGACGGTTTCTCTAAGCTCTGATGCGCCTGCATGCGAGGAGAAGTCGAAGTGGCGAACCTCAGCCTTAATCTTCTGAACTTTTCCGTCGATTACGCACATTCCCTTTTCAAGAAGCTCCCTTCCCGGCGTCCCGGGAATCTGATAGCTTACCAAGTAGACGGCATTATTCGATTTCTTCCCAACCTTCCCTATATAGAAGGCGGCTGGACCTCCCTTCAGCATCCCGGCGGGCGAAACGATTACTCCGGGCTTTTTTGTGGCTTTTCTCCTATCCTTCCAGCCCTCAACCCAATTGGCTAAATGAACAGCATCCATGAAAAGTTTCGGGTCGCGTAGAAAGTTTGTGTTTCCCATCATTATTCTGCATACTTCCCTCGCCATTCCATCTAATGTAACGGGATATTCGAAGTGGTAGGCTGCTAAAATGCATAGTATTTCTTGGGCTCTTCCAACGCTGAAGGCTGGAACAAGAACCGTTCCGCCTCTCTCAACAACCTCAGTAACAGCTTTCACAAATTCCTTTTCCATTTCCTGCCTATCTGGATGGTCCTCATTTGCGTATGTGCTTTCGATTATTACTGCATCTAATTCTCCGTATTCTTGGTCAGCCTCATTTAGAAGCCTAGT
>CAYXFE010000163.1:0-2263 GCA_964464195.1 uncultured Candidatus Bathyarchaeia archaeon | reverse complement strand
GTTTCGACTTCATATTCGTCGACGATATAGATTCTTTCCTGAAATCTCCGAGAAACATAGATAAAATTCTAAATATACTCGGATTTAACGATGAAATAATCTCTTTAGCTTTTCAGCTTTTGGATTTAAGAGTAGAAGCCAGCAGAATGGCAAGAATGGGAAAGGACGCTGCAAACATTCTGAGGAAAATAGAGAGGATAAGAAAGGAAATTGAATATTATAAAAGCAAAAACAAAGTAGGCTTGCTGGTTGTTTCAGGCGCAACCGTAAAGGCTAGAAGAACCAAGAGAATAAAGCTTTTCGAAGAACTTTTAGGATTTCAAATAGGGTTTAAGCCGGAATTTCTGAGAAACCTAAAGGATTTCTACCTAAAAAGAGAATACGAGATTGAAAGGCATGTTCTAGAATTAATTAGGGCATTTGGCGGAGGCTGTCTAGTTTTTGTTCCTTCAGCTATCGGAAAAGAATACGCAATAAAACTAAATGATTATCTAAATCAGAACGGAATATCCGCCTATGTCTATCGGAAAATGGATGAAAAAATCCTAGAGGAATTTCGCAACGGAAAATATGAAGTTCTAATTGGAATTGCAAGCTTTAGAAGCCCGCTGGCGAGGGGACTAGACATTCCAGAAAGAGTTCGCTATGTAATCTTCGCCGGAGTTCCCAGAATGGAAATTCCGCTAAGCTGGGAAGAATACAATCCAACAAAAATTCTTACATTGCTCAAAAACATTAGGGAGTTCCTAGAGAAAGAGCAACAGGACAAAGCAAGCGAAATCATAGCCAGACTGAGAAGAATAGTTCCGTTAAACAAGGAAATCCAAGAAAAGATTAAGGAAGCAATCGAGACCGGAGTTCAACTTGAAGGATTTGAAGAGTTCGCGAGGAAAATAGTTTTTGATGCCAGAAACTTTCTGAAAGAAGTTATTACGCCGCAAATGATAGAAAAAATTTCTGAAAGCCGAGAAATATCCATCAAAAAGAAGGAAGATACCTTCTACTTGATAGTTGCGGACCCAGTCGCCTATGTTCAAGCTTCCGGAAGAGCCTCAAGAATGTTTGCTGGCGGAATAACTCACGGCGCCAGTCTTCTCATAGTTGATGACGAAAAGGCCTTCTACTCGCTTCAGCAAAGGCTAAAATTCATGCTTACAGACATTTCATGGAGTAAATTTAAGTTTGAAACCGCCAAGAAATGGTTTGAAAAAATAGATGAAGACAGAAGAATAATACGCGAAATTAGAGAAGGAAAAATAGTTAAGAGAATTAAGGATTATATCAAGACAGCTCTTCTCATAGTGGAGTCGCCGACTAAGGCGAGAACTATATCAAAGTTTTTCGGGAGGCCATACAAACGAAAAATCGGAGACTTAACCGTTTTTGAGGTGAGCATAGGAAAATACATTTTGAACATTGCGGCGAGTATGGGACATATCTACGATCTAGTTATAACGGAAGGATTTCACGGCGTAAAAATTGAAAATGGCAAGTTTATACCAATCTACGATTTCATAAAAAAATGTAAGAAATGCGGCGAGCAGTTCACAGAATTCTCTGCATGTCCAAAATGTAAGAGCGCAGAGTTCTTCTCAAAAGAAGAGTTCGTTAAAGCCTTAAGACAGCTAGCTCTTGAGGTAAATTACGTCTTTATAGCTACAGACCCAGATACTGAAGGGGAAAAAATAGCCTACGACATTTACTGTTCCCTTTATCCAGTAAATAGCAGGATTGAAAGGCTTGAGTTTCACGAGATAACTAAGCGAGCCTTCCTACAAGCCATAAATAATAGGCGAAAAGTCGACGTGAAGCTGGTTGAGGCTCAAATAGTGAGAAGAATCGAGGATAGATGGATAGGCTTTGAACTAAGCCAAAAACTTTGGCGAAGATTCCGCAACTATAAGCTTTCAGCCGGAAGGGTTCAAACGCCGGTGCTGGGCTGGATAATTGAGAGGGTAAATGAGGCGAGAAAAAAGAAAACAATTCTTTCAGCTAGACTTTCCAACGGCTTAAAAATCTCAATTGAAAATCCAAACTTGCCATTTCCAGCCAATGAACTCCAAAAAAGACTCAAAGAACTAAAGGCAAAAATTGAGAACTTAAAAAGCGAAGAGAAAACGATTCATCCGCCCCCGCCCTATACAACCGACATGTTGCTACGGGATGCATCAGCCAAACTTAACTTTTCAGCCTCCAAAACCATGATGCTTGCCCAAGACCTCTTTGAAATGGGACTCTGCACCTATCACCGAACAGACTCAAC
>CAYXFE010000162.1:0-2267 GCA_964464195.1 uncultured Candidatus Bathyarchaeia archaeon | reverse complement strand
TGAAGAGTATATAGAAGCATAGAGACATCAAAACCATAACTATGATAAAGGATTCTAGAAGCATGCCTAAGCGTTCAGCCGCTATTTTAACCCTTGTAGCTCTAATCTTGAATATTTCCTCCGATTTAGTCTCCAAAAAGTGGGTTATGTCTCCTCCAACTATTACTGTAGATGCGTAGCCAGATACAAAATCTCTGAACATGTCAAGAGGATTTCTCTTTGCAGCGTTCTCCATAGCTGTTAATGGGTCTATTCCAAAAATTTCAACATCTTTAATTATTTCCCTTGCTTCTTCACGCATGGCTGGCAGCAGCTCAACCTGTGCAAGGCGTTTAAAGCTTATGTAGGGCGCTATTCCTCCGGAGGCCATGACTGTAATGTATGTTGCCGCGAAGGGCATCTCCCTTTCTAGAGCGCTTGCCCTTTCGCTTGCTTTCGACATGGGGATTACTATGAAGCCTATCATAACATAGGCTGGTAGCGGAACGAGGAAAATTAACGGGATTATTCGGAAGAAGTAGAGTAGAACTATTGACAGTATGGAGACTGGCAAGGTTAGAAGTGCTGCAAAACACATTAGGGATACATAAGTTTCTGGATACATTCTTATCCTTGCTTTTTCTAGGTAATCTTTGAATTCGAAGACGTTTTTCAGAAACTTTGGGGCTATTCTGCCAAAGATTCTGAAGGACCAGCCTTCAAGAACGTCTAGGAGTGGCAAGTGCCGAAACCTCCTCTCCAAGCTTTTCAATTTTCACAATTCTCTCGTAGAATTCTTTAGGTCTGGAATAATACTCTGCGATTATGTTTGCTACATCCTTGTAGCTTCTTATGCCTCTTTGCCGCATCCAGTGGAGAACCTTTTTTCGGCGTTCGATCTCTTTCAGAAGCTCTTTCTGGCTTATGCCTAGGCGTTCGGCGATTGAAGGGAGCATTACGCTATTGCTGAATGCTGAAACGAAATCGTCCCTTGCAGGTCTCCACTTAAAAACTGTTCTATAATCTTCATAATCTGCAATTTCATCTACGAATACAACTCTTCGATACGCCCTTTTCTCCTTCTTTTTCGCTATATGAACTCTTCTAACGGTCAAAACTATATTCATTAGTGGAATGTAAGCTGGAGCAATGTCCATTGGCTTCTGAGTTAATCGCTTGACTGCGGATCGCAAGTCTTCAGCGTGCATGGTGCACATTCCGCCGTGGCCAGTCGCTAGTGCTTGGAATAGGACGTAGGCTTCGCTTCCTCTAACCTCTCCGACTATGAGTATGTCTGGACGATGCCTCATCGATGTCTTAACTAGGTCGAAGAGGGTTACTTCACCGACTCCTGAGGTTCCTAGACCATAGCTCTGGCGCGCAATAAGGGAAACCCAGTTTTCATGGGGCAAGTTTAGCTCGGCTGTCTCTTCAATTGTAATTATTTTGCTTCCAGGCTTGATTAGGCATGCAAGCGCGTTTAGGGCCGTAGTCTTTCCGGCGGCTGTTCCGCCGAGAACCATAACTGAGGCTCTGTTTTCTAGGCATATCCAGAAGTAGGCAGCCATTTCCTCGCTTAATGTGCCAAGGTTTATTAGGTCGATGATGGAGTATGGGTCCTCTCTGAATTTTCTTATGGTGAAGGCTGTTCCAAACGGTGTAACTTCCCTTCTGTAGCATACTGCGAGCCTATGCTTGCCAGGAAGAGAAGCATCAACAATTGGGAATGCTGAGCTTACGTGTTTTCCCGCCATGTGAACAAGTTTGACAACTAGATTGTCGAGTTCTTCATCTGAGCTAAATTTGAGGTTTGTTTCAATGCTTTCGTATTTCCTATGCCAAACATAAACTGGCTTATTTACGCCGTCGCATGAAATGTCTTCAATGTTTGGGTCGCGCATAAGAGCGTCTATAGGTCCAAAGCCTACAAGGTCTTTCTCTGCATGATAAAGAATTTTATACCATGAAACTTCCGGGAGCCAGCCTAGGCTTATTCTGTACTTGTCAACTATTTTTTTGGCTTCTTCCGCAAAGAACTTCCTTGGATCCTTAACTTCCTCTTTTGGAGGTTCTATCTCTGCGAGAAGTATGTCAAGGATTCTGTTGTAAATGGCTCTTTCGAGCGTATCAAGCTGCAGCTCATCTAGGAAGTATTTATATTCTCCAGTTTTTGGATTTTGTCCTATGGCTACATGGACAAATGGCTCGTAAAGTGGGTATCTCTCTACTATTTTGTATCCTCTTGGGATAAGTTTTGGCGGCGGCGGAGGAGGGGCTAGTTTCTTCGA
>CAYXFE010000161.1:0-2282 GCA_964464195.1 uncultured Candidatus Bathyarchaeia archaeon | reverse complement strand
CGTATTCCATAGTTGCTTTCCAATGTCTGAAAGTGTGAAAGGTTATTTGCCGAATTTTACTCCTTCTCAAAAACCTTCACAGTGTCGCTTTTCTGGATTCTTGAAGTTGTTTTTCTAGAAGGAGCAAAATTGTTCCGTATGATTCTAGGAGGTGGCTTTTCTCATGTTCTGCCTTGCTTACTTCTTTTAATGCGTCATGGAAGGCTTTAATGGATTCAAGTCGGAGTTTGAGCATTTTTTCGGTTAATTCCGGTTTTTCCTTAATTTTGCTGACAGAATTGTGAAGGTTTTTGAGTTTATCTATCCATTTCCTTAATGATTCTGTTGCTTTCTGTTCGGCTTCTATGAATTCCTGCAGTCTGACCTCCAGCTTTCTTATTTCGGTTAGCAGTTCTTCGCTCATGAGATAAGCCTCTTGGTGTTACATTTTTAAGAGATAGTAATACTATTTAAGGCTTTAACTACTTCTTTCTCGGCTTACGTGGAGGCGCCGCGACGGCTCTTATTCCCAGTCTCCGCTTTATCTCTTTGGCTAAAACTTTTGCATATCCTATCCTGTAGTTGTCTGTTATCACGAGTTTTGGTCTGCATCGCCTAACATAGTCGATTAACTCTTCAAAGTCTGAGTGGTCGCTTAGAGCAATTACATACTCTTTCTCGCCTATTTGGCGGCATGGCTCAGCGAATTCCCATCCGCTAACCAGTATCTTAAAATTTTTTACATCTGCAAATCTTCTTCTTGAAGCCATATGATAGAAGCCTACAAATTGTTCGTTATTTTCGATAAGCTCCTTTGCATAATTGCTTTTTGAATGCCAGAACCTCCCAATTCTTCGGCCATACTTCTCATATATTTTGCAGACTTGAAACACTCTTTCGGGAACAATGTATGGGACTTTGACGCCGCGGCTCCAGAGTATTTCCATAACTTCTTGAAGTTTCCCATAATAGCCAAAAATGTAAACTGGGCCTTCACATAAGCCTTTATCTACTACTTCAACTACTATGTCTTCGATTTTTTCGTGAAATGGCCTAACGCAGTGGGAACATCCATAGGTTGCCTCCATAACCAGTATGTCGCATTCGATTACTGGAGTTTTTGGCATGCGGAAATCACTTGTATAGAGGATACGTGTTGATTCAGCATCTTCCACCAGAACCTGAGCGGAACCGAGAATGTGGTCGGCGAAGAAGAATGTCACTTGCTCATCCTTATATTCAAATGGTTTTTCGTAATCAAGCGTTTTCACGTTTCCTCGCATCAAAAAGAGTTCGCCTTTTAGAATGGAAAGTAAATCTTTGGTTGCAGGAGTCATCAAAACGACTTCGCATTGCTGTAGGCTTTTGTTTAGGGCTATGGTATGGTCGGCGTGGGCGTGAGTTACAACTCTTATTGGTCTGGCTTCATCGTGGCTGTCGCATGCTACATACTTGCCTAGCAAAATGGCGCCCTTGCTTGTTACACCTGCCTTTAAACTCAAATTTTCTCACTTAAAATCCAATGCAAAGTCGTTAATCAATGTTGCCATGAATTTTATGCCTTTAATGAAAAGGTTCACTGGCAAGTTTTCGTTTGGTGCGTGTCCCCTAGCTTCTGGATAGCTGCAGCCGGCTGATACTACTGGTATTTTAAGCCAGTTTCTAAACAGATGCATCGGTCCAGAACCAGCGCTTGTCGGATAGATAACCGCCTTCTTTCCATAAACCTTCTCTGCCACCGAAGCGACAAGATGAACGAATGGATGATTGACTGGTGTCCTAGCCGGCTCGGTTGAACCATACCTTATGATTTTTATGTCCTCAAATCCTTTATTTTTCAGGTGAGTTTTTAATTTCTCCAGTATTTCATCTGGCATCTGTCTCGGAACAAGTCTAAAGTCAAGTTTGGCAAAGGCCTTACATGGCAGAACTGTTTTTGAGCCTGCACCGCCATAGCCCGAATGAATTCCGTTAATTGTGCATGTTGGATTAAAGAGTAAGGCTTTTAGAGCTTCTAAGCCTGTTAGGCCATGAAGAAAATCTTTTAGGCCTAGTTCACGCTTGGTTTCCTCTTCTTCAAACGGTATACTCTTTAAACATTCAATTTCTTCAGCTGATGGCTCTTCAACATTTTCATAAAACCCTTCAATCAGTATTTCGTCTTTTTCGTTTTTGATGCTGTTTAGCGCCCAAACCAGTCGCCAAGCCGGATTGGGAATTATTGGAGCGTTTGCTGAATGAACATCTCTTTTTGCGCCTTCTGCTCTGAGTTCTACAGATAAAACTCCTTTTAAGCCTAGGTA
>CAYXFE010000160.1:0-2311 GCA_964464195.1 uncultured Candidatus Bathyarchaeia archaeon | reverse complement strand
AAGCACTAGGATTGTGTCGTATCGCATAGAAATTAGTGCTCGTTAAAGGTTCAAAAACTTTTACATGTAAAGGTATCTTTGAACTTCCCATGCTGTTACTGATTTTGAGTTTCCATTTTTCTCGTATTCCCGCCATTCTTCAAGCTTAAGCTCCAAGTATTTTTCAGCCGTTTCTTTCCCTAGTGCTTTAATGCATATGTCGTCGCTTTCCCACTCTTCAAGCGCCTCCTTCAAGGATGCGGGTAAAGTTTCTATTCCTAAACTCTTCCTTTCAGTTTCTGTTAAACGATAAACATTCTTCTCTATTGGGTCGCCGGGCTCTATCTTCTTCCTTATTCCATCCATTCCCGCCTCGAAAACGGCGGCATAAGCCAAGTAGGGATTGCAGAGCGGGTCTGGACATCTAAATTCTACTCTTTTCTTTTCGCCGTTCCCAGCGAAATATTCTGGAACTCTGATTAGGGCTGAGCGGTTCTTTCTGCTCCATGTGATGTAGACTGGAGCTTCATATCCGGGGACAAGCCGCTTATAACTGTTAACTGTAGGCGCAACAACTGCGCATAAGGCTTTTGCGTGATAGAGCAGTCCACCTATGAAGTATCTGCATGTTTGGCTGATTCCAGCATAGCCTTCAGGGTCATAGAAGACGTTTCTTTCTCCATTTCTCGTGAAGAGGCTGAGATGCATGTGCATTCCATTTCCAGCCTTTTCATTCCATGGTTTAGGCATGAAAGTTGCTATCCAATCATACTTCTGCTTGGCGACAGCCTTAGCCACAAACTTATAATAAAGAATGTTGTCAGCCGTCTTCACAGGGTCTGCATACTTGAATGTAATCTCGTTCTGAGCCGGCCCAACTTCATGGCCTTCCCTTTCAATTGTTATTCCCATAAGGCTCAGCGCATCGCACAAGTCCATCCTATAATGCTCTGTTAAGTCTGCTCCGGGAGTTATGTCAAAATATCTATGATTATTCTCAACATGATTTTCTACAGGCTCGAAGTTTCCGTTGTTGTTTTTCACTAGGTAGAATTCGACTTCTGCCGCCGCGTAGGGCATGTAGCCTTCATCTAATATTTTCTCAAACTGCTTCTTGCATATGTAGCGGGAGTCACTTTTGAATGGTTCTCCCTTAGAATCTAGAATGTCGCATATTGCTGTTGCTGTTGGTCTTCCATAAATGTAGTCTGGGAGAAGCGAGATGGTTAGTGGGTCGCCCTTCATTACGAGGTCGCTTTCCTCAATTTTAGCAAAGCCAGGAATTGAAGAACCGTCAAATCCTATTCCTTCTTCGAAGGCTTTCTGCGCATAGCTTGATGGTATTGTTCTTCCCCTAATGTTTCCGATGAGATCCGTAAATTTCAGTATGATATATCTGGCTTTTCTGACTGTTTCGGTGATTTTTTGAAGCTGCTGCATCTCAAGCATGAACTATTTTCTCCAGCGACTACGCATTTGTTAACACAACCTTAATTGTGCTGATTGAATTTAAAGATTATTCCAAAAATGATGAACAAATATTTATTAGATTCAAAAGCTTAATTGATAATTGTTTAATGAGGAGTGTATATGAGCCGGCTGGATGAAACAGATTTCAAAATACTTGATGCTTTACTTGATGACGCTAGACTTTCAAGTAGACAAATCGCCGATCGAGTGGGAGTTTCGGTAGGAACGGTCCTGTCAAGGATTAAACGTATGGAAAATGAGGGAATCATTAAGGGATATTCAGCCATAGTTGATCATGAAAGGTTGGGTTATGAGCTTACGGTTGTAACAGAGATAACCGTGGCCAAGGGCAAACTTTTAGATGTTGAACATGAAGTTGCAAAAATTCCAAATGTATGCTGCGTCTATGACGTGACGGGCTTAACGGACGCTATTGTTGTGGCTAAATTTAAGAGCAGAAAGGACTTAAGCGACTTTACAAAATGGCTTTTAAGCCTACCCTACGTAGAGAGAACAAATACCCATTTAGTTTTGACGACGGTTAAGGAGAATTTCAGATTTAGATAATTAACCTTTCCCCTTGAGATTAAACGGTTTTCCTTCCTCCAGTATTTTCTTTGGAATTTTATGTCTCCATTTTTCGAGGAATGGAAGGTCTTCTTTGGCGTTTCTAAGTTCGTCTGGAAGCATTTCTGGAATCTCATCCCTTATTGGATACCATCTTAGACATTTTGGACAGACAATTAATCCCTCAACAATCTCCTCTTTTTCTTCAAAAACGTAAAGCTCAAGCGGATGATACTTATCAATTGGACATGCCAAAATCTCCATCAATTTACGCTTAATAATTTCTCCCTCCAAC
>CAYXFE010000159.1:0-2333 GCA_964464195.1 uncultured Candidatus Bathyarchaeia archaeon | reverse complement strand
CCAGTTTTTTCGAATAACATTGGATTCTGGAATTATGGGCCTTGGCATTCAGTGCACTTACAGAGAAATTTAGCCTCAAAAGCATAGATAAATGGTCTGCTATTTTGGTAAAAACCTCTGGAGAGGGTTCTCCCTTAAGACTTTTTCTAGCTCTTCTATGCTCAGTCCAGTTACCTTGTCGCCGTAAATCTCGCATTTCTCCTCTATTTCAGCTTCTTCTAAAGGCTTAACAACTATTTCAATCTCATAGCCAGAACTCTCCAAAAATATATGGAAGGAATGTTTTCTTTCACCCCTTTTCTCGGTTGTTTGTCTTTCTGTGCGGCGAATGGAGAGGCCAGCGTTTTCTAGGGTTGCAATTATTTGTTCTGGCTTGTCGTGAAGGATGAGTATGTCTATGTCGCTGTTTTTGTTTGCTGTTCCACGCCAGACGCTTCCGATGAGTCTAGGATTAAATTTCTTCAGCGCCTTCATTGTTTGTAGCGCTGTCTTTCGCATTTCTATTAGGCGTTTCTCTCTTTCCTCTCCTTCTAATTCTTGGGCTAGGCGGTCAAGCTCTTCTGCTACTTCACGGTTGCTTGGAAGAATTTTTACACCTAGGTTTTTGGCTGCTCTGATTTTGGCTTGTTTATACTCTTTCTCCTGTCCAGTATAAAGCAGAATGGCTGCTTCCTTTGCTATTTTCTGCCTTAAGCTTTCCCTTTTCCCTTTCAAAACTTTTCACAATTTCAATATGGAATATGAAATTTAGGCGGCTGTAGCTTCAGCTTTAACTTCGGCTTTTTCCTTCTTTTCTGTTTCCGGTCTGTAGAGGAGCTTTGTTTTTCTGACTCCTACGTGGCGTAGCGGCGCAATCTTTTTAGCCTCGTTATATATGTCTGAGGCTATTTTGCCGAGCACGGCTTCTTGGACAAATTCGGCGAATGTCAGTTGAGCAGCCTTCTCCTCAACTATTTTCTGCATTATCTTCCTTATTGCTGACTCTTGAGAAGTCTTTATTCTCGTTAATGTAAACGCGCACACGGCAACTCTTAGCTTATAGCCATCTTTTGTTGTTACGTTGAATATGCCGTCGACGCGTGTTGTCCTTCTCCTTACAAGGCTTCTTAGATAGTCCCGCGAATATTCATGTCCCTTAAAGATTGTTTTGGCTGTTTTTCCGTCTACATCGATTATTTGGAAGTACATTTTCAAATATTGGTGTGAAAAATCATTTGTTATGTCGTAGAGGGTTGATTCAACAACTCTTCCAATCAGTTTTTCCGGCTCGCTTGCTGGGACTAGGCCTAGCTCTACGTTTCCAAAGTAGGGCGGCGAGATTACTGTATACCATGATTTTGCACGCCACTTATCCCTTACACGTCTTGACACGGCTAAACCCCAAGTTTAATGTAACTTGGAGAAAAGTCTCAAGGGACATATTAAAAGCTTTTCAATGGCTCTATCCTTTCTATGCCTCCCATATATGGCCTAAGCACTTCCGGAATTAAAACGGAACCGTCCTCCTGCTGATAATTCTCCAATATGGCGACTATGGTTCTGCCGGTGGCAAGCGCCGTCGAATTCAAAGTATGAACAACACCTTTCGGCGGGGCTCCTTCCTTCTCTCTGTAACGAATGTTCAGCCTCCTCGCCTGATAGTCTGTGCAGTTGCTGCATGAAATTATTTCTCTGTAGCGGTTCTGCGCCGGCATCCAAACCTCAATATCATACTTTTTAGCTGCAAAGCTTCCGATGTCGCCTGTGCAGACGTTTACTACGCGGTAGGGCAAACCCAGCTTTTGAACAAGTTCCTCAGCATTGCGTAGAAGTTCCTCATGCATCTCCCATGACTGTTCTGGAAGGCAAAATATGAATTGTTCAACCTTATTGAATTGGTGGGTTCTGAATATTCCGCGGGTATCCTTTCCATGGGCTCCGGCTTCACGTCTGAAGCATGCGCTTACTCCGACAAATTTTAGTGGTAATTCCTTCGCGTTTAATACTTCGTCCATGTACATGGCTGCGATTGGATGCTCCGAAGTCGCTATCAAGTATAGGTCTTCATCTTCTATTTTATAGAGCATTTCTTCAAAGTCTGTTAGGGCTGTTGCTCCTTCGTAGGCTTTCCTTCTCATCATGTATGGCGGCTCTACTGGCTTGTAGCCCTTCTTTACAAGTTCATTTAGGGCGAAGTTGATTAGCGCCATATCTAATAGGACGCCTAATCCCTTCAGATAGTAGAATCTTGCCCCAGCAACCTTGGCGGCTCTCTCCAAGTCCATTATTCCAAGCGAAAGCCCAAGCTCAATATGATCTTTAACTTTAAAGTCGAATTTTGGAATTTCACCCCA
>CAYXFE010000158.1:0-2338 GCA_964464195.1 uncultured Candidatus Bathyarchaeia archaeon | reverse complement strand
GATAGTGCTGTTTACGTAAAGCCTTTAGAAGCTCGTCTGGAACTAGCTGCTCTTCATGCCCAACCTGCATCTTCACTCTATCCAAATGTAAACTCCAAAATAAGGATGCTGCTATTCAAAGCAATAATGAATTTTCTGATAATCTCCAGCAAATTTTGCTACCTCTTCCCTGACTTTCTCTGGCCTTTCACCGTCAACAAGAACTCTCTTTATGAATTCAGCTATTTTCTCCATTTCAGCCTCCTTCATTCCCCTTCGCGTAACCTCGCATGTTCCAAGCCTAACACCGCAGTCAACAATTATATTTGCCCTCTCAAGCTTAGCGGCGACATCCATTCCCTTATTACCGCTGAAATCGAGTATGACTTGATGGGAGCATGTGAAGCCATAATCTTTACACTTCACTGGAAGACCATAATCCGATAGTGTCTCTGCAAGCTTTTTCGCATTCCTAACAACTTGTTTTGCATATTCCTCCCCAAACTTCTTCATTTCAGCCAAAGCCAAAGTTAACGCAGCTATACGATTCCAATGCGCATTATCAACAAATCTCGGAAATATCTGGCTCTTCATCTTCTCGCCATACTCAGCGTTAGCCAACAATATTCCGCCCTGCGGCCCAAAGAAGGTTTTATGGGTAGAGCCAAAAAGGGCTACTGCCCCTTCGCGAAGGGGATGCTGAAATTCGCCTCCGGCAATTAAACCCATAACATGAGAGCCATCATAGCCTACAACCGCTCCGATTTCCCTAGCCGTCTTGCTTAGCTCCATAACGGGATGAGGAAACAATATGAGGCTTGCGCCGAAAATTACAATTCTCGGCTTTTCACGTAAGATAACCTCTTTAGCCTTCTCCGTTTCTATATTCATCTTTTCCTTAGAGAATGGAAAGGCAAGCGTTTTTAAGCCTAAAAGTCCAGCTAAACCATCATTCCAAAGTCCGGGATAGCCCCCGTCCTCCGGAGAAATGCATAAAAGCTTATCGCCAGCCCCTGCAAAGGTTGAGAGAAAAATCATGTCGGCTATATGCCCAGATAAAGGCCTCAAATCAGCAGTTTCAGCTCCGAAGACTTCTTTTGCAAGTTTTTCTCCATAAAACTCCAATTCATCCATAAATTTTGTTCCTGCATAGAATCCTAACCGCGAAGTATATCTATGCCCAAAATCCGAAGAAAGCAAAGATCTAACCGCTGGGCTTGTAATGTTTTCTGACGGAATCAAATTTAAACATTGAGCGCCCCGCCACTCCTCATGCGTTTTTACTAAGCTTAAGATATCATCAATCATAGGCTTCACCGCGTAGATTAGCAGTTCTGGAAGAATAAAATTTAAAACGTTCGTTTACTAGAAATGTTCAAACATTAAACCCTTACAAGAGGATGCGAAATGCAGCATAAGAAATTCCTGTATTTACTGGTTGCCTCAATTCTTATTCTATCAGCATTTCTGCCGATTCTAATCCGAAATGTTAGAGCTGAACCGGCCCCCACGCTGATTCTAATCAAATCAAAGGGGAAAGTGGGCGAAATAATTAGCGTTAATGGAACCATAGATACAGAAAATGGTTTTTACCGAATTCTATTTAGTGGTAGAGAAGTAGCTAATGGGACTGCTGATGGAACAAAAGTTGAAACCGAATTTGCTGTTCCGAATATGCCTGCTGGAACCTATAACGTTACACTTTTCGATGTGAATGCATCTTTAGAAAGCTCGCCAGTTGAATTTACAATAGAAACTGATTATATTTTAGATGTTTATGAGCCTGAAAAGCCATATCAATTTGTGGAAGGAGATAATGTTACAATTTCTTTAACAATAAAAGGGGGAGAAAACAACACGGTATATTCGCTAAACATGACGGTTAGTTTCCAAAACGAAACAAGCTACCGTGTAATAGAGCTAGCAACCAACAGCAGCGGATATGCCAGCGAAAACGTAACATATCCAATAGGCTTCGAAGGAGCAGCGAGCACAAATTACACCGGAATTTATCACATAAAACTTGTAAAACTCAACGAGACAGTCGCCGAAGCAGAGTTCACTGTAGGAATAACTGAGTTAACAGAGTATCACCGAGGTGACACAGTTAAGATACATGCGGTAGGTTATCAATCAAATGCTAGTGTAACCATAAATGTAAAGTTTCCAAACGGTCATCTAGAAAGCAACACCACAACTGCGGATTCCTCTGGAATTGTAGACTTTAATTGGACAGTTCCTATGGACGCGCCGATGGGCGATTATCTGCTGTGGATAAATAATACGAAGAAATATCAAGACATGCAAAACTTTACGGTTCCAGGCTTTAGGGTGATAATTCCAGTAGAGAACCTAAACG
>CAYXFE010000157.1:0-2343 GCA_964464195.1 uncultured Candidatus Bathyarchaeia archaeon | reverse complement strand
TTTTAGTGAAATCTCCTAATGCTCGAAGAAACTCCTCATCTTTTTCCAGTTTTAGAAATTCCTCCTTATCGACTCCTTCAGGCATGAAAATTTTCACAGTGATATGCGGAATAACAGCCTTTTCAATTTCGGTTTTTATTTCCTCAAATTTTTTGGGAATTCCACTTTCTGACAACTATATCACGACCAACAAGATTGTATATAGAGTTGCCAAAAGCAAATGTATACAAGGTAAGATTCCATACTTTTTAATCCATTCATGAAAGCTAATATTTATCCCCTTCTTTTTAAGCATTCCCATAGCTATAATAATCGATGGAGAGCCTATAGGAGTGAAATTTCCGCCTAAATTAGCTCCAAAAACCATGCTCCAAGCCAAAATTTCCCTATTTAACCCTAGACTTTGAGACAGGGAATTTACTATTGGAATTAACGTGATGGTTATTGGAATATTATCTATAAAGGCTGATGCTACACCGCTCACCCATAAATTTAAGAAATAGGCTAACCCCGGAATGGCAACGAAAACATTTGATAGGCTGTTAGCAAACGATGTCAATACTCCGACTTGCGGATCATTCATCGCCCCGATAATCACAAAGAATGAAACTAGAAAGAATATTGTTCCCCAGTCGATGTCGCTGAAGATGGATTCTGGGTCTTCTCCGCTTAAAATGAGCATGGCTACTGCGCCAGCCATCGCTATTAAGCCCAATTGTATCTGGGGAAACAAATCATGCAGTATGAAAAGTATCATTACAATTATGAAGATGAGGCTCGCCCTATAGAATATCCTTTTATCTTTAACAACGGACCAAGGGTCAAGCTCTAAACCCTCCCTAAATGGTTGAATTGACTTGAATTTTTTCAGTACTGGATAAAGGCTTGCAACCATTAGCAGCAAAACGAGTGGAATGCATATTGTTGCGAAACGCGAAAAACCAATGTTGTATTCTCCCGCAACAATTAGATTCGGAATTGAACTTATCATGAGCATTAGTCCGCCTACATTCGTGAAGATAGCCTCATAAACTATTAGCTCGCTTAGGTCAAGCTCAAGTTTCCTTTCTAAGGAGAGGGTTAAAGCTCCAATTATAAGCATAGCTGTAATGTTGTTTAGGAATGCGCTCAAAATGACGGTTAAAACCAGCATTATCGCTACAAACCATCTGATGCTTCTGCCAATATTACTCACCATTGATAATCCAATAAATTGGAAAAGTCCAGATCTACCAAGCGCTTCGCATAGTATCATAGAACCTATAACCAACAGTATAGTGTCAGCATTGTTAATTATGCAAGTTAATGCGTCACTGGGAAAGAAAACATTGTATATTCCTCCAAAGGCAATTACTAGAAGCGCTCCAAGCATGGCGACTACGCTTCTATGATAGCGTCCTGCAACAAGAAGCAGAATAATAAGCGTGAAAATCAAAGAAAAAATCACAGTAACAGTGGCAATCATTGCTTACGCCTCGCCATGAAATCGTCAGCAATGCTGTTGAATCTTGTTTGTGAAATATTCCATGTAAACTTATCGATTGCTAAAAGATTGCTAAAAGCGTGAATTCAGTTAGGCGATTAGGGGAGCTATCAGTAAGGCTATGGTTCCTATAATATCCATTATTATGTCAAGGGAAGGGCCAGCCGTATCCTTAAAGGGATCTCCAACAGTATCGCCGACAACGGCGGCAGCGTGAGTTTCTGTTCCCTTACCTCCAAAATGTCCAGCTTCAATGTATTTTTTGGCGTTATCCCATGCTGTTCCACTGTGGGCAAGGAAGAGAGCAAGGGGAAAGCTTGCGGCGACATTTCCCAGTAAAAGCCCAACGAGTGCTTCTTTTTTAAGCACAAATCCTACGATTACCGGGACGATAACAGATAGGATTCCAGGTAGAATTAAGCCTTCTAAGGCTGCCCTAGTGCTTATGGCTATACAGCTCTCATAGTCTGGCCTTGCTTTTCCTTCTAATATTCCCTTTATTTCTCTGAATTGCCTTCTTACCTCTTCCACCATTTTGAAGGCTCCCTTACTGACAGCTCTGAGGAGGGTTGAGCAGAAAACGAAGGCTAGCATTGCTCCTATCAAAGCTCCGGCGATAATGTTTGGCTCTCTCATATCTATTGTTTTTATGCCAGCCTCCTCTATGTAAGCAGCGAAAAGAGCCATAGCAGCCAGAGCCGCCGCCCCTATTGCAAAGCTCTTGCAAATAGCCTTCGTGGTATTTCCAACGGAATCCAGCTCCTCAAGTCTTCTTCTAACTTTACCTCTTATCCCAGTCATTTCGGCCATTCCACTTGCATTATCAACTATTGGCCCATAAGCGTCTAAACCAACAATTA
>CAYXFE010000156.1:0-2407 GCA_964464195.1 uncultured Candidatus Bathyarchaeia archaeon | reverse complement strand
CGCTTTCATCCTCTGGAAGAATTATGTGGGCTATTAGAGCGTTCAAGCCGAAAGCAACGGGTTCAATGCTGTATCCGTAGACTTCAACTTGGGATGGAAGACACTCCTTAATCGCCTGCTTTAACTTTTCAAAATCCACATTAATGTCGGTTGGAAATATCTTGTAGGAAACAACAATTTTTGCCATGTTTTCTCCTCGCCAGCAACTTTGTCCAAGTAATCCTCAAACTCCCATATATAGCTATGCCTTTCACAGCATCCATACAGCCCCGAAAAGAAACATACTTAAGACTACTTTACATAAATAGGAGCAATTCGTATAACGTGGAGCACAAATCAAATGAGCAAACCCATCATAATCATCGGCTTGGACGGAGCAACCTTCGACCTCATTCTCCCATGGATAAAAAGCGGTAAACTGCCTTTTCTACATGAAATTATGAAAAATGGAGCCTACGGAGAACTCTTATCAACTATTCCAATTCTGTCGCCCGCAGCATGGTCATCATTTATGACAGGAGTGAATCCCGGAAAACATGGCATTTTAGGATTTTTCACTCGCAAAAGAGACAGCTATAAAATTGAAATAGTTAGTTCCAAACATAGAAAAGTTAAAGAATTCTGGATGTTGCTCGGAGAATACGGAAAGAAAGTTGGGATAATAAATGTCCCATTAACTTATCCGCCGAAAAAAGTTAACGGGTTTATGATATCTGGAATGATGACTCCGCCGAAGGCTAGAAATTTTGTGTATCCCAACTCTTTTAGGGAAAAGATTAAGAAAATTATTGGAGAAGGCTCATTAGACCCCCTATTTACGTATTTAGAAGGGGAAGAAATCTTTATCAAAAAACTTTTCGATTCGACAGAGAAGCTGGCTCAATTATGTTTTTCACTTATTAAAGAACACAAACTAGACTTGTTCACGGTGGTTTTTAATGGAACCGATTATATTCAACACCGATTTTGGCATTTGATAGATTCAAATCATCCAAGACATGGAGAAGAAGGAACTGAAGAGCTGAGAAACGTTATTCTTGAGTACTACCAATTTCTAGATAGAATAATAGAGGAAATTTATTCTCTAGCTGGCAAGGATGCAACCTTAATTGTCATGTCCGATCATGGAGCAGGACCATTACTGAAGTATTTTCATGTAAATTACTGGCTGCTACGTAACGGATTCCTATCTCTAAAGCGAAGCCTAAAAACAAAGTTTAAGGAGCACCTGTACAAAATTGGGCTTAGCCCAGAAAAAATTTACAATGCTCTCCTCCAAATTCGCGTAGGCAACCTTGGATTCAAGGGATACCGAGCGGACAGAAAACTTAGGCTAATTCTAGAAAAACTGTTTCTTTCACTTTCAGATATAGACTGGAAAAGAACGCGGGCCTTCTCCATGGGGTCCGGCCTAATCTATATTAACCTAAAAGGTAGAGAACCGCATGGAATAGTTAACCGGGGAGAAGAATACGAAAAAATAAGAGATGAAATAATCTCACAACTAAGCAGCTTTAAAGACCCAGAAACAGGCAGCTACGTTATTGAGAAAGTTTATAGAAAAGAAGAGATATACACTGGCCCTTTTCTAGAGGAATTTCCAGATTTGATTCTTCTTCCGAGACCGGGCTATGTTACATTTGAAGAATGCGAATTTGGGGCTTACTCCTTCCTAACTCCGGCTAAGGCCATTTCTGCCTCGCATAGACTTAATGGCATAATCTTGATGATGGGGCCGGAAATTAAAAGCGGGCTAAAACTTGACAATGCCAAGATAATTGATGTTGCACCTACAGTCCTTCATCTTTTCGGACTGCCTATTCCTAGCTACATGGATGGAAGACCCCTTTATGAAGCCATTAAATTGTCGCAGGCTGAAAAATCCGTAAAAGGTCCTGCAGAAACTGTGGAACATGTACAAAGTCAAGAAAGCCCATATACGCCTGAAGAGGAAGAAGAGATAAAACGTAGGCTTAGAAGGCTGGGCTATATCTCCTAAAACCTATTTATTTTTCATCTGTTAAATGCAAATTAGGCTTTAGGAATGAAGGAAAGCCTAAAGGTTAGAGTTAGCAAGTATATGAGTTATCTGCTTAGGCATAACCCTGAAAACCTAAAAATGGACAGCGAAGGCTTCGTTGATTTAGACGAGTTATTGGCGAAGCTTAAGGAAAAATTTCCAGTAAATAAGCATTTAATCCTTGAAATTGTAGAGAAAAGTGAAAGGAAGAGATTTGAAATAAGAAATGGGAAAATTAGAGCCCTATATGGCCATAGTATCCCGGTAACATTGAAGTTGAGGGAAGATGAGACAGTTAAGGTTTTATATCATGGAACCACTCCAGAGGCAGCCGCGGAAATTCTGAAGACCGGATTAAAGCCTATGAAGAGGAACTGGGTTCATTTA
>CAYXFE010000155.1:0-2456 GCA_964464195.1 uncultured Candidatus Bathyarchaeia archaeon | reverse complement strand
ATAACAGCCTTTTTTCCATAAACTTTCTCCGCCACGGAAGCTACCAAACGGACAAACGGATGATTAATCGGGGTTCTAGCTGGTTCGGTTGAGCCATACCTTACGATTTCTATATCTTCAAATCCTCTATTCCTTAAATGAATCTTTAATTTCTGAAATATTTCGTCTGGCATTTGTCTTGGTACAAGTCGGAAATCGAGCTTTGCGAAGGCCTTGCATGGCAGGACGGTTTTTGAGCCAGCGCCGCCATAGCCTGAATGAATACCATTAATTGTACACGTCGGATTGAAAAGCAAAGCTTTCAAGGCTTCTAGTCCTGTTAGGCCGTGAAGAAACTCTTTTAAGCCTAGTTCACGCTTGGTTTCCTCTTCTTCAAACGGTATTTCCTTTAAGCATTCGATTTCTTCGCTTGATGGCTCCTCAACATTTTCATAAAAACCTTCAATTAGAATTTCATCCTTTTCATTTTTGATGTTGTTTAGCGCCCAAACCAGTCGCCATGCGGGATTAGGAATTATTGGAGCATTCGCCGAATGAACATCTCTTTTTGCGCCTTTCGCTCTGAGCTCCACCGACAGGACTCCTTTTAGGCCTAGGTAAAGGCATGGGTTTCCACGCCTATTGATTCCGCCGAACTCCCATATGCATGCATCCGCCGAGAATAAGTCTGCATACTCTTTAATTACCGGCGCAAAATGGGGGCTACCTATCTCCTCTTCACCTTCGACGACAAACTTGATGTTTGCCGGAACCTCGCCTACAACATTCAGAAACGCTTCAACAGCCATAAGCCTAGAAACAAGGTTTCCTTTATTGTCAGAAGCCCCTCTACCATAGATTTTTCCATTTCTTATTTCTCCGCTGAAAGGCGGGCTTTCCCATTCCTCAATTGGGTCTGGAGGCTGAACATCATAATGATCATAAAAAAGCAAGGTTTTATCTGATTTTTCCGATTTTATTTCTCCGTAAATAACTGGATTTCCATCTTTTTCCGGAATAACCTTAACTTCAAGCCCTACTCTTTCCATTAGTTCTTTTACGGCTTCTGCGCATTCCTCTATTCCCTCGCCTGTCGCGGCAACACTTGGCTTTTTAACAAGCTCAATAAGCTCTTTTACGAATTTTTCTGAGTTTTCATCTATGTAAGAGTATATTTCTTCCATTAAGCTCATTTTATTCACCGTTTTAAAGGGAAAGAGGATTTCCGTAAACTTCGCTGAAGAATATTTCCTCGAATGACTTTCTAGGTCTAGGCGGAGGATTCTCGTTTGGAACTCCTATTGGAAGCAAGGCAATAACAGCCAACTCTTCTGGCGCATTCACTATTTGTTTAACTTTATCTTCGTTGAATGCACCTATCCAGCATGTTCCATATCCAAGCGCCGTAGCCGCCAAAACCATGTGCTCAACCGCAATCATAGGATCTTGCAAGTATGGAATTCGGCGTTTAGTGCCAGTCGAAGAATACACTGTTGGGTCGCTTAAGGCCACAATCACGACGTTGGCTTCTGCAATGAACATTTGATTCATAGAAGCCTTCGCCAACTTCCTCTTTCTTTCAGCATCTCTAACAACTATGAAACGCCAAGGCTGGCGATTCTTACCTGAAGGAGCCAATCTGGCAGCTTCCAAAATCTTCTTTAAATGCTCATTAGGTATAGGATCAGGCTTATAGCTTCGGATGCTTCTTCTCTTTTCAATAACCTCGAATAAGTTCAACGGTTCATTCCTCCTTAGCGGATAGAAGATAGCTATAGTTGATAAATTAAGTTAATGGTTCTAACTAGTTTGAGAAGCACTTTCAGCTTTCAATCAGTCCTTTTCAAACGGGCTAAAAGGTCCAGCGGCAAAAATGGAATTTTGCAGAGATGCAAATGTTAAATCTTATTTTGCAATTGACAAAGTTTATAGTGTAGCGCGTTTCCATTTACCTTGGAGAAAGTTTATGGTTGAAGAAATAGATGTTATAGACTTTCTGAAAGACCACGGCGGTCAAGCAACACTGAATGATATAGCCTTGGGACTTGGAATTCCAAAGTATGGTCCAAACTCCGCCTATGCAGTGCTTCAATCATTAAAGTCTAAGGGAATCGTCGATAGAAAAGGTGAAATGTGGGTTCTAGTTTCGGCGGAAACTGAAAAGCCAGCAGAAGCTGTAAAACCGGCTGTTACTGCTGTGTCTAAACCGGAAACAGCAGAAGTAGCCGCAGCGGCTCCGTCGCGGGATGTTGAAACTATTGTTCAAGCAATGGCGAAAACATTGGCAAATGCGATGAAAGTTAGTCCTCTACCGCCTGACCAGTGGGAGCTTGCAACCCAGCCTATGAAGACTGAGATAGCAAAGGAGGAGGAAAAGCTAAAAGCATTCGTTCTTAGACCAGACGAGGCTGTTGAGGCTAAAAAGCCTCTTTTAGGCTTTAAAACCGGAACCTTTCTAGATCAGCTCTTCATAACTC
>CAYXFE010000154.1:0-2513 GCA_964464195.1 uncultured Candidatus Bathyarchaeia archaeon | reverse complement strand
GGAGCTTGGATAAATAGTTTCATGGCGTTTTTCAATTTGATTCCTTTCGGTGTCATGGATGGCCTTAAGGTTTTATTGTGGGATAAAAGAGTGTGGGCTGCCGCGTTTGTAATTTCGATAATTTTGATGGTTTATACTGGAATGAGAATATTTTAGAGTTTAGATATTAGAGGAGTTCTATGCTTACGTAGACTTCTTCTGGAACGCGTATGCGCATTATTCTTCGCATTACTCTTTCTTCTGCGTCTATGTCTATTAGGCGCTTGTGAATTCTTAGCTCCCATCGGTCCCATGTGGCTGTTCCTTCTCCGCATGGAGACTTCCGAACTGGAACTCTAAGCCTTCTGGTTGGAAGAGGAATTGGTCCTCTCATTTTAACGCCTGTTCTTTCGGCTATGGCTTTTAGTTCCCGGCATACTTCTTCGAGTTTCTTGTGGTCTGTGCTTGATAGTCTTATCCTTGCTTTCCTGACCATGACTTTTTTCTCCAGACTTTAGTAAACCATTTCATTAACTTTTAAATACTTTTCCATTAATCCACGTGAAATGCTTCGGGAATGGAAATATTACGAGGAATATTATAGAGCAATATACGAATAACCTTAATTAAACTGATTTGTCCCTATTCTATTGGGGAAGGCTTCCAGGGAGCATACCTATGAGCTTTATTGAATTACTCTTGCTTGAAAGTTTAAAGAGGAAGAATCCCCTCCTTGACTTAGAAGGAATGGACAGAAAAGTTCTGCAAATCGCCTACGAAGACCTTTTAAATTATTTAAAGACTGTATGGAACATTTCAGGATTCAAATATAAGGTTGAATATGAAATAGCTGAAAAAATACGTAAATTTTACACGGAAAATCCAGAGGAACTTCTTGAATTTTTAGACATTTGGACGGGAATTTGGCTGAAAAAGTGGAATGAAAGAGTTAAACTCTTAATAGGAAAAGACGACAAGAAATGGCGCAAGATAAACAGAAACTTGACGGCTGGAGAACCGTTGTGGTTCCAGCTAAGAAGCAGAGAAGAATTTAAAGATTATGTGATAAGATCTCTGATAAAAAATGGAGAAATATGCGGGACGTCCATACTTGCGGAAAACCTTATAAAAATGGAGCTTGGCGCATCGTTTGAGAAGAATAAATCAAAGCTTAACGATAGGGAAAATTTGCTTAATCTTCTTAATAACACGTTAAGGAGAGCTAGAGAACTCTCAAGAAGCAAGGGTCCATTAATCTTTATGAGAATCGACAAGAGGTTCTTCCAGTTATCTTAATCTTTCTCTCTGTAACGTCTTAGTCTGCCAGGAATAGCTTCTAATTCTGGGTGATGCGCCGTAACCGCATGCGGCGCACCTTTTCTTTTTCACATTATAGGAACGTCTTCCGCATCTTCTACATCTTATATGAAGGGTTTTTCTTGCTTTCTTTCCGAATGAGGCTGTTCCTTTTGTCATGTTTAATTCACCTTGGCGGCGGCGAGATTATCACGACGTTGTCTCCTCGTACAATTATTGAACCAAGTTTCTTCGTGTTTTCAGTATCAGTTATATCTTCAGCGTCTTCTAAAACTAGGTTCAAATGCTGATCAAACCCCTTAAGTTTGCCCCTTAAGCTTCTTCCACCTTTAAGTCTAACCAGCACTATTTTGTCTAAACTCTCTTCAAGTATATGGGTTGTCACTTCACTCATGTTCTGAAAGCCTCGCCGTAGCGTTGTCTTTAATAAGGTTTTGATTCAAATAATTTAAAGCTATCCATTGGAGAATTAGAATTATGGATAAAATTTCAAAAAGACACTTTCTTAAAGGCAAAGAAGTCAAGAAGTTAATGGCTGAAATAGAGGAGAAACTTAAAATTCCAAAGGAATTTTTCGGGAAAAACCCGAAAGTTGAGGTTGCAGAGTTTGACGAAACTAAAATTTTTATTCTTAATTCACGACCGCTGGTCGCATCATGTAAAGGCATTTCATTTCCAACTTTGATTTTTAATGATTCTATAAAGGCTTTGTCAAAAGTTGTGGTTGATATGGGGGCAGTTCCGCACGTCTGCAATGGAGCGGACGTTATGGCGCCAGGCATAGTGGAGTTGGAGGGAAAATTCAGTAAAGGAGACTTGATAGCGGTTTTGGATGAGAAAAATAAGAGAGCTATAGCTATAGGAATAGCTCTTGAGGACTCTGAAGAAATGGCTAAAGCAAGGCGAGGGAAGGTTATAAAGAATCTGCATTACGTTGGAGACAAACTCTGGAAACTAATTAAAAGTTTAAGTTCCTAGCCTAAATGTACCCTAATTTCATAACTGTTATATAGACTGTAAAGAAGTATTTCAGAAACGTTTAGAAGTAAAGGCTCTCTAAAATATTAGAAGGGAAGATATTTGTCAAGCTTTGGTAAGGCTCTAGGAAGAATTTTCCGAAAAGAAAAAGAGGAAAATAAGCAAGTTGAAGCTAAAGGCTCATATTTTAAACATCCAGTTATCTATTTGAAGGCCTTGCCGTTAAAGAAGCTTTCAGA
>CAYXFE010000153.1:0-2518 GCA_964464195.1 uncultured Candidatus Bathyarchaeia archaeon | reverse complement strand
AACCTGCACTGACCGCTAAAACCTATTCTAGAACAAGCCAATTTGGAATTTCACTCTTCAACTATCTGGTTGATAGTTGAAATTATGGAAGAAACAAGTAGACAAGAAAAGTTAAAATCATAGAAAAAATTAGTGAAGGAACTAAATATTTGTAGAGTCCGCTTAATGAAGATTTGAAATATTCTACTGTGAAAGCGAGACAAAGATGAGTTGGGGCGCCCAAATATCCAAGATATGCAGACATATAAAGGAGACTAGCTGATTTAGCCGTAAAATATAAAATTCCAGACAATATAGGGACGCTGATAGCGATTCCGCCGGAAGGAGAGCCCATCAGAAAAGCCAAAACTAGAGGAAGAAAAATCAGAAGAAATGCTTCATCGAAGTTTCCTTGAACCAAAGTTTCGCTTATAATTTCTGATAAGCCTGAAGATTCGATTGTATTCTTGAAGAAGAAGGCGCCGAACGCGGCCAAAGTAACCTCGTAAACAGACCGGCTTCGGAAAATCTTGGCTAAAATGTCAGTTTTCGGTTTAGAAATAAGGATTAGAAAGAATACGCCGGCAAAAGCTGAAATTGCAACGTTAACTCCAAAAGCGGCAACTAAGGCTATTATGAAAAGTATGGGCGAAAATGAGAAAAAGAACCTCATTAAACACTTTCTTCTGTCCATTTTATTGAAAAACTTATCTTCCTTTTTTGCCGGCTTTGCCTTCCATAATCCAATGAGATATCCTATGACTATCATGCCTAAAACGACGGGTATTTGCCTGTAAATAATTGAAAACATGGATGTATTAGTTAGCGTTGCTGTTAGGATTAAGAGCGTGCTTACAGGATAAATTGGGAAGATTGTATGTCTAAACCATAAATTGACATAGGTTTTCTTTACGCGGCTAAGTTTAAGTTTCTTGGCTTCTTCTTCAACCATCGGTGCAGACATTAAGGCTCCGCCAGCGACTGGCATTAGCCCGATGATTGCTGGAATAAGACCCAATATAACCTTAGAATTTCCAATCAATCTGCTTATGCTATCAGTTAGAATGCTTATCAATCCGGTCTCCCGGTAAATTTGGCTCAGCAACATTATGGCGAAAGACGCAAAAATTACTGTTAAAGCATCATAATTCCCTAAAGTTTTTAGAAGTGCCTGTAAGGTTTGAGTTGGACCTATTGTAAGCAAACCAAGAAAGAGAGCGGCTGTGCTTAATGATATTCCTAACCCTACACGCTTGTAGAACATTATTGCAAGTATTACCAGAGATGCTATGAAAGCTATTAAAGGGTTGATTGGCTCCACCTAATTTGGCTCCTTCCTTTGAGAACTTGAAGTTTAGATTCGCAGATAATATTTTAACCTTATCTGCTAGAATTACTAAACTGGCTAAGACATGGTAACGTGAGAGAATGGCAAA
This sequence comes from uncultured Candidatus Bathyarchaeia archaeon, assembly GCA_964464195.1. Taxonomy (GTDB): domain Archaea; phylum Thermoproteota; class Bathyarchaeia; order Bathyarchaeales; family WUQV01; genus CAYXFE01. The sequence goes on along the minus strand of CAYXFE010000153.1, from coordinate 1,103 downwards.
AATTGAGACTTTAACTAGTTCGCAGTTTGAAATAATACATGAAAAATTGAAAGAAGCCATTGAAAAAAGGAAAACCATACTGTTAATCGGAAAATGCCGCGTCGACTACAAGGGAAGAGCAAGTTCAAAGCTTGAATCTGGAGAAAGAATAGCCATAATTAAGGCGGATGGCGCTTTCCTAGTGCATAGGCCATGGGGCTACGAACCGGTAAATTGGATGCCTGGAGGAAACACGAAATTTCACATGAGAATCGAAAAGGATGAGGATGGAAATAAAATTTTAGTTTTAAAGGTTATCCGTTCAAAGCCAGCCGAATCGGTCACAGTCTATTTTGAAACTATAGAGCTATCCATAATATCTGAACTTGCTGATTCTGGAAAGTTTAGTCTCTATGCAAGTGAACATGACATGCAAAGGGCCATACTTGTGGAGCCATCAATTTTGGAGGATGGATTTAAGCCGATAAGCTTCGAAAAGAAGGTCGAACCGGGCTTCGTAGATGTTTACGGAACAGACTCTAAAGGAAGACTTGTCGTGGTGGAAATAAAGCGTCGAACAGCCGGAAAAGAGGCGGCGCTTCAATTGGCAAAATACATAGACTCAATAAGGCAGAGGGTTAACCGGGAAATAAGAGGAATACTCGTAGCTCCTAGACTGGCTAAGGGAACACAGCGGCTTCTCGACACGTTAGGATTAGAGTTTAAGGCTTTAGACCCAAAAAGGTGCGCGGAAATCCTATCTAAACCAAGAGTGAGAGGCTTGGAAGACTTTCTCTGAGAAGTCGCAATTAAATCTAAATAGGTAAAACGCAAGATTAAATGTGCGAGGCTGAAAGAAATGCCGAAAATTTTCATAAGTCAAAGAGAGTTTGAAGAGCGAGTAGAAAAGGTAAGAAAAGAACTTACAAAAAGAAAGCTAGCTGCACTTTACTTGACAAATCCAGCCAGCATCTTCTACTTGACCGGCTTCTCCTACATCATGACGGAGCGGCCAGCAGCGCTAATAATTCCATTAAAGGGAAAAATAACCTTCATGGGACCACTATTGGAAAGAGATCATGTTCCGCTAAAAACAAAAATAATCGAAGAAGTCAAAACCTATC
>CAYXFE010000152.1:0-2527 GCA_964464195.1 uncultured Candidatus Bathyarchaeia archaeon | reverse complement strand
CAGGGGTATACTCGAAGGACACATTGCTTTATGGAATTGAAGTGAAATTCTACTCCTCAAGACTTAGACTTAGCGGGTGTCTAGAAACCGAAATAAGAAACCTCTTTACAATTGGAGATGGCGCCGGAGTAACAAGAGGCCTCGTTCAAGCTTCGGCTTCAGGAGTAATAGCCGCAAGAGAAATAATAAAAAGAGAAAAGAAATACCAGTAAGAAAATAGTGAAACTTTTCTCCACGTCTTAGAGAACTGTCAAAATCTAACTACTTTTGCTAGAACAGCAGCAAACTTTAGGTTAAAAATGTTCCCAAGCATATATCAACAGACAAAGTTTAAATCCATCATAAACTTTGAAAATTTAGAGTGCAGGGGTACCCGAGCCAGGTCTAAGGGGCGGGGTTCAGGTCCCCGTGGCGTAGGCCTTCGTGGGTTCAAATCCCACCCCCTGCACCACAAACGAACCCACCGCGTTTTGTTACACCATTTAAGCCTAAAGATGACCTATTTTGGCTTCTTTTACGGTTCTTGGAATACCATGTTTCTGCGCGCATGCTTTATCAATTGCCTCAGACAATTGACTGGCACAGCCATGCCATATGCCTGTTAAGGTTTAAAATACATTAACCACATCTGCTTTCCAGAATCGAACTTAACATCTAGCAGATATTCGAAGTTGACTTCCAGCAGCAGCACTCGCTAAACAATATAAAGGATACTTAATAATTGACGCAGTAGAATTTGCGCTAGACTACGGATTTATATTATAGTTCGGCGCCGTTGAAAATTTTCTCGAATTACTAATCGAAATTGCTGGCTATATGGGAGAAATTAAAGGAGGGTTTGTTTTAGTTTAGTATTCCTCTTCTTCTCCGCCGTATTTTTCTGTGCCTTTTTCTTCTTCTTTTGGCTTTGATGCCGCTATTACGTCGTCTATTCTTAGTATCATTGAGGCTGCTTCGGCTGCCGATTTTATTGCCTGTTCTTTTACGGCTAGGGGTTCGATTACTCCTTTTTCATACATGTTTACTATTTTTCCGTTGTAGACGTCTATGCCCATGAATTGGCCGTCTGTCTTTTCGTGGGCGGCTCTTAGCTCAACCATTATGTCTATTGGTTCTAATCCGGCGTTTTCAGCTAGTGTTTTCGGTATTATTTCGATGGATTCTGCGAATGCTTCTATTGCTAGTTGTTCTCTTCCGCCGACGGTTGTTGCGTAGTCGCGTAGGTGCTTGGCTATTTCGGCTTCAATTGCTCCTCCGCCTGCCACTATCTTGTTGTTTTCTATTACGTCTGATACTACTGAAAGTGCATCGTGCATCGCCCTTTCGGCTTCGTCAACCATTCTTTCTAGGCCAGCCCTTATTAGGATGGCTACTGACCTTGGATTCTTGCATTTTTCGACAAAAATCATTTTGTCGTCGCCAACCTTTCTTTCCTCGACTAGTCCGGCTGTTCCGAGGTCTTCTGACTTTAGGTCGTCTAGGTCTGTTACTATTCTTCCGCCAGTCGCCCTTGCAAGTTTCTCCATGTCTGACTGCTTCACTCTTCTTGCGGCTAGGATGCCTTCCTTGGCTAGGAAGTGCTGCGCCATATCATCTATTCCTTTTTGGCAAAAGACAACGTTCGCGCCTACAGCCTTAATTTTATCAACCATTTCCTTCAGCATTCTTGTTTCTTGGTCTAGGAAGGCTTTCATCTGGGCTGGGTCGCGTATTCTGATTTCGGCGTTAAATTCTGTCTTTTCAACTTCCAATGGGCAGTTTAGTAGGGCTATCTTAGCTTCGCTGATTCTTTTCGGCATGCCTGGATGAACAACTTCCTTGTCAATTATTATTCCGTTAACGAGCTGAGTGTCAAAAATGCTTTTTCCTTCCTTCTTTATGATTTGAATGTTGTCTATGTCTGCTACTCTTTTTCCTCCGCGTTCCTCAACTATTTGTTTAACAGCGTCAATTGCGATTTCTGCCAGATGCTCTTTTGCAGCTCCTATCGCCTTGCTTGACATGGATGTTAGAGCTATTTTCTTTAGGGTTTCCCTATCCTCTAGGTCGATCTCTACGCCTATCTTGTTTAGGATTTCGATTGCTTTTTGAACGGCTTTTCTATAACCGCTTACGATTACTGTTGGGTGAATGTTCTGATCCAGTAGCTCCTCGGCGCGTTTCAGCAGCTCGCCTGCTAAAACTACGGCTGTTGTTGTTCCGTCACCTACCATGTCGTCTTGGGTTTTTGCGACTTCAACCATCATTTTTGCGGCTGGATGCTCAACTTCTATTTCATCGAGTATGGTTGCGCCGTCGTTGGTTATCGTTATGTCGCCTAGGCTGTCGATTAGCATCTTATCCATTCCGCGTGGCCCAAGGGTTGAGCGTAAAACCTCAGCAACTATTCTGGCTGCCATAATATTGTTTCTTTGGGCCTCTCTACCTCTTCTTCTAGATGTTCCTTCCTTAAGTATGAGTATGGGCTGACCACCCGAAGTTGTTAAATAAGCCATTTTTCTCCCTCCAGATAATAGAACTTAATCCT
>CAYXFE010000151.1:0-2531 GCA_964464195.1 uncultured Candidatus Bathyarchaeia archaeon | reverse complement strand
TCAAGCTTATACTCAAAGGCAGTTTTTCCGCCATGCTCCCTAATCGCCTCTTCTACATTTTCAGCCATCTGAGCCAGCATAGGCTTAATCGGATGGAAAATCTTGAATCCCAGCCTTGAGAGAGCTTCTTTTCCGCCTGTTTTTGCTATATAAGCTACTTCACCTATATCGCCACGCATCATAACGGCTCTTCGAACAATATTTTCCGGAATGTTGAAGGCTTTTGAAACCGCAAGCTCCATCAAGCCTTCATGGAATCCGGTGCGCATTTCTCCAATCATAATTTTAACAAGATATTTTGCTTCAATTGGCGAAGCTTTTCCAAGTAAAGTCTCTACGAGTCTTTCCCGTTTTTCCCTAGAGCCAGCGCCATAAGCTTGGGCTATCGCCTCAAAAATCCTTCTAACCTCAAGAATGGTAAGTGGCTTTTCCAGAAGTGTGGCTTGCCTCCTAACTTTGCTTTTTTCGAAAACTATTTTCGTTGAATCTCCGACATCGCCTGTCTGTCTGAAAGCTTCTAAGAATATTTTCCAGTCAGCATTTGTTAACTTTCTAATAATATTGGCTAGAGTCGTCCAGCTTACTTCGAGTGTTCTTTGGTCCCACTTTGGGAAAGCCCTGCCTAGAATCATTGAAACTGCCGGTTCAATCTCTTCTGGACTGAGCTTGCATAGAAAATTGGCTACCATCGATACCATGAGATTCCTCTTTGAAGTAGCCTCTAGGTTTTCGCAGAGTTCAACAAGTTTTCTGAAGGGAGTTTCCATGTTTCAACCTTTAGCTTTTTTCTCACGAAAATTAGGGGTTAAAGGCGCAAATAAAATTTAATTTTAGGAAGTTCTTTGCCTAACGAAGCCTGCAACTACAAGGGTTGTTCCGCTTCCTAAAATGAAAATGAGCGGGTATATAAAGACTGAAAGAAGTTTTCCATAACTTATATTGGCGAGAAGCGATGCGAAAAATATGGATGTCCACAAAATCGCGAAAAGAGCAAGGAAACCGACGCCTAATCCTATCAAAAATCCATTCACAAATTCCTTTTCAATCTCAATTCCGTAAATTAACTTTCGGTTCCTAGCTACTTTTGATGATTCCAATTTTTGAACCTCTTCTAAAAGTTTAGTTGGTCAGCTTTTATGGATTAGGAATGGAAAATAATGATTTTAAATAAAATGGGATTAGAAGCTTGTTGAAAGCTTCCCCTTTATTTCATCAATTTTTGATTGAAGCTCATCGACCTTATCTTGATTGTCAAGCCTTTGATGACAGTCTCTTGCATATTCAAGCGCGCTTACTCCAAATCGGTCATATCCCTTACTAAAGGCAAGCTCAGCAGCTTTCATAAAATGTTCAGCAGCCCTTTCATATTGTTCTAGGAAAAACATGCATTCTCCAGCCTTAAAAAGCGAGTAGGATGCATCAAAAAAGTTTTGAACCTTTTCATATAGTTGGGCGGCCCTAAGGAAAGATTCCGCAGCCTCTTCGTATTTTCTGTTGTCATAGAGAGCTTCTGCATCTCTATGCAATTTTATTGGATCTTCCTCTACCATATTTTTCAACTCTTCGTGGTGATGACAAAACTTTAGACTATCCTATAAGATAAATGTTGAGATAGCAATGGAAAAGATATTAGATATCCTTCCGGGCAGAGGCATATACACGCTTATAATTTTCCTATCCAAAAGAAAAACTATTGAAGTTGGTAGATTTGGAAAGGTAGCTTTTCCTAGCGGATACTACGCCTATACTGGTTCGGCTTTGGGGCCGCATGAAAGAAGCCTTCAGAGAAGAGTTTATAGACATCTACGTAAGGAAAAGCCTACGCGATGGCACATAGATTATCTCTTAAAGTGTCCAGAAGCAAACGTGAAGGCTGTTTTGGCGGCGGAAACAAGCGAAAGAAAAGAGTGTGAAATTAATAAATTAATTGCTGAAAAGCTAGGGGGAGACATAATAGTTGAAGGATTTGGAGCCTCAGATTGCAGAGAAAATTGCAGAAGCCACTTAATATTTCTAGGGAAACGGGAAAACGCGGATTATGAAGTTTCAATGATATATCAGAAATGTTTCAACGATAATTTCATTTTTCTGGCGTTAGCATAAGGCTAAATATCAAAAATTTGTAAATATACGTGACGAAACATGGATTGCGTCAAGATTGAATCAGCCTCAACAGCCGATCTACAAGCCCTATATAAAATTGAGAGAGAATGCTTCTCCTCGGAAGCATTTTCCATCGAAGAATTATCCTTCCTTATTAAAAATCCAAATTCAATAAGTCTCATGGCAAAAATAGGCGAAGAAATAGCCGGCTTCATAATTGGATTAATATATAACACAAAATCTGAAAAGATTGGTCACGTTCTAACCTTGGATGTAGCCAAGAAATATAGAAGGAAAGGCGTAGCAAAAGAGCTTATGAAAAAATTGGAAGAAAAATTTAGAGAAAAAAATGTGAAAGAATGCTTTTTAGAGGTTAGAATTGACAATGAAGCTGCAAAAAGGCTTTATGAGAAGCTTGGCTACAGAGA
>CAYXFE010000150.1:0-2541 GCA_964464195.1 uncultured Candidatus Bathyarchaeia archaeon | reverse complement strand
GCGAAGGGGGCTGTTGGCTTACGATCCTTAAATTGCGGGAAGTATTTTACTAAGACTTGATAGATTCCGTATTCGTAAAAGTTCTTTTCTGCTTTTGGTTCATCTTCAAGCTTGTAGGCTCTTGGGAACTCATCTGAGTATCCAATCCAAAATACGGATTCGTCTGGGAATGGGCGGATAAATACTTTGGGTTTAGGTAGAATAGTAAATGGTATACAGCCTTCCTTGCTGAACTCTTTCGTAAATAGTAGTTGCTTTAGTTCCGGAGTTTTTGCTTCTATTGGGAATATCTGTCTTTTTTTAGGTTTTATAAAACATTCAATTCCAATTTCGTCAAGCAATTGCGGAATCCATGCTCCAGCCGCCAAAATTGTTCTTTTAGCTCTGATAGGGCCTTTGTTTGTTTTTACGCCTGCTATTCTTGCTTCCTGCCAGAAGTAGGGCTCTCCTGGAATGCCTAATGGCTCTTTTGGTTCAATTATGAATTCTTCTGCCTTTACGCCGTATTCGATTTTTCCGCCCATTTTTAGGAATTCTTCTTCATAAAATCTGACAAGGCAGTCGGCATCTACTATTCCAGCTTTTGGAATGAAAATGCCCTTGTATACTTCTTTGAGGTTCATTAGTCTCGCTTCTTCGTCATCCGAAAAGCTTGTTCTCATTTTCAGTTTTTCAGCTAATTCTTCACTTTCATATTCTCTGTATGAAAAACCTTCTTCTGCGAGAGTTTTCAATACTGGATATAGCTCTCTATATTCTTCTTCGCATAGAAGCCATAAATATCCGATAAATTTGAGTTTTAAATCGACTTTCAAATCATTTTGCACATGCCGATAAAATTCGACTGAGGAATCTGCGAGCAGAAAGTTTGTATGCGAGGAGAATAGACAGCGGAAGGCACATGCGCTTTTGGCAGTATTACCCTGCCCTGCAGCATTTAACTTGTCAATAACTAGGATTTCGGCGTTGGGATTCTCTCTTTTAATGTGATAGGCTGTTGACAATCCGAGGATTCCGGCACCTATTATAAGTGCATCATACTCAGCCATGAGCTATCCGGCCGCTTTAGAGTTTAAGGATGACAATTTCAAACTTTTATGCATTCTGGTAGAGGTCAGTTAATTTTTTATTCGATTTGTCCATAATGCTCGCGAGGAATGTAGAATGCTTGAGAAACCAATTAAAGACTATAAAATCACGGATGGAATGTCGATAAATGAGTTTGTTTCGCAGATGGAGGATGCTTGGGGATTCACGGCCGGAAAAATCGCTTTAGGCGTTAAAATCTTAGAGAAAATGGTAAAAGATGAGGATTGTGTGAAGTTTCTTTCGTTTACAGCCAATTTGGTGGCTACAGGCCTCAGAGGAGCGCTAAAAGAACTTGTTAAAAGGAAACTGGTAGATGTGATTATTACAACATGCGGAGCCTTAGATCATGATTTGGCGAGGTGCTGGAAAAACTATTATCGCGGAGACTTTTTCATGGATGACAAAATGCTTCATGAAAGGGGAATAAACAGGCTTGGCAATGTTCTGGTTCCAAATGAAAGTTATGGGATAATAATTGAGGAGAAAATGCGTTTTCTGCTTGAAAGTTTATGGAATGAAGGCATAAGAGAAATTTCGACCCGTGAGCTTTGCCGAGAAATCGGAAAGAGAATCTGTAATGAAAGCTCAATTCTGTATTGGGCGTGGAAGAACAACATTCCAGTCTACGTGCCCGGAATAACCGATGGAGCCGTTGGCTACCAGATTTGGCTCTTCTCCCAAGATCACAAAATGAAAATTGACCTGTTAAAGGACGAGCAAGAATTAAACGATTTAATTTTTGAAGCAAAAAAGACTGGAGCCTTAATAATTGGCGGAGGAATATCGAAGCATCACGTTATCTGGTGGAACCAATTTAAGGACGGCCTAGACTATGCCATTTACTTATCAACAGCTGTTGAGTGGGATGGAAGTCTTTCGGGCGCAAGGCCTAGAGAAGCCGTTTCATGGGGGAAAATAAAGGGTGAGGCCGACCGTGTAATGATAGAGGGAGACGCGACGGTGATTCTGCCCATAATGATTGCCGCTCTTCTTGATAGACTTCCCAAATAAGGCTTTCTGACTATTTATTTCCTCTTTTAGCCTTACCACGATATTCCCTGGCTATTATCATAGTTGAAGTTAAAAGTATGTTGGATATTTTCCTTATTTTCCTAGATAGGAAATCTTCTAGAGCCTGTAAATCTTCAACTGTAACTCTTGCTATTAGGTCGTATTCGCCGAAAATTATGTCAGCTTCGCAGACTTCTTCAAGTTCAGCTATTTTCTTGCAAACATCTCTTTCTGAGCCGGAACTAACCTTAAAGAGCACGTAAGCTTGGACCGTCATAGCTTCATCTCCACAACTTAGGGTATATCCTCTTGATGACTTAAATTGATTCCGCCTTGAGATTTTAGATATGAATCTTGTCTTCATAACCCTAATTATTGGGGCAAGCATCAACTTTTGGCTGGTGTAAGATTTGAGTTTATGGCATGAACTCGCTGATCTTC
>CAYXFE010000149.1:0-2590 GCA_964464195.1 uncultured Candidatus Bathyarchaeia archaeon | reverse complement strand
GTGGCGAAACGGTAATCTAAGAAGATTATGGCGCCTCTATCTTCAAGCGTCCGGATAGGTCTTCCAGCAGCTTGCGAAGCCTTCTTTAAGGCTGGCAGAATATAGCCATACTCTCTACCCTTACCTGGGAATTGGCTTTCATAATAGCCTATTTGAGCCTTAACCCTAGGCGTAGGCTCAGCGTACGGAACGCCGACAATCACAACAGTGTTCATTTCATCACCTGGATAATCCACTCCTTCGCTTGAACGGCCGCCTTGAACAGCCAATAAAACTGCTCCGCCGCTCCTTGCATAACTTTTGAAGCGTCGAATAAGCTGTTCATTCTCTTTGGATTTCATTCCTTTCCTTTCGTAGAGCAATGGCTTTTCCAGCATCTCTTCTAGGCCTGCTGAGAGTAGACCCTCCAGAACGTCGAAGGAAGCCGTGAAAACTCCGATGTTGGCTGGTGTATACCTTGCTGCTTCGGCTACTCTTTTGGCCAGTTTATGATACATTTCCTCTGTTCGTCTTTTCATGGCTGTTGTTACTCCTCTACAGACAAGCGCAAGCACGTGTTCAGGCGGAAAAGGTGAAGAAACAGCCTTAAGCATCGTGCTTTCCGGCATGGCTGTCACTTGCCTATAAGCTTCAAGCGGCTCAAGGGTTCCCGACATAACTATGCTTGCATAGACGTTTGAGAAGACTGGTTTAGTTATTTTCGCCGGGTCTAAGGCTACTATTTCAAGCTTCGCCGAAGTTTTTCCAGCCTTTGTTAAATATCTGCTTATAACATGCGCATATGCCTTTTCCTCTTTGGTTTCAAACCATCTTAATAGGAAGTCGCCTATTCTATGAATGTATGAGCGTGGATATTTTCCTTTAGATAGAAGATTATGGCGTATAATTTCACCTATGCTTAGCAGTTCTTCGAAAAATGTTAATGGAGCCCAAACATCAGCTTTCTCCTCCAGTAAATCCAGAAAGAATTTTGGCGGAATTTGAGCCTCATCCTTGACTGATTCAGCCATTCTTTCGATTATTTCACGTAGTTTTCTGCAGAAAACTGCTATATTCTCGTATCCGTGCTCTTTCGCTTCTTTCTCTCCCATCTTTATAGTGAAAAGTGAAAGTTCATCGCTTGCTATTTCAATGGCTGTTTCCGGAAGGTTATGCGCCTCATCAACCACTAAGATGAACTGATTCAATGGTGTTTCTGCATGTTTAAAGAATGCACTTCTAATTACTGGGTCGAAAACATAAAGGTAGCTAAGCGCCACAACATCGGTTTCTTCAAGCATTAATTTTGTCAGTTCATAGGGGCAGAAGCCTTGAGACTTGCATATTTTCGCCACTTCACTTGCTTTTAATGGCTGTCTAAGCAGTTCAGCCAATACTTCGGTGCAAAGCTCGTATTCCTCCTCAATTTTTGAATAGTATGAGCATTCATGTCTGGCCTTTAGAAGCTTGCATGTCTCCATTATAGAGCGGGGATCCTTCGCATGTCTAATAACGAATGGGTGTAGGCACATTTCGCTTCTTCCACGTATTGAAACTCCTGAAACGGGCTGTTTCTTTGAAATAGCCCTTAGCTCCTCTATTACGCGGTCATGCTGCCTATGGGTCTTGGCTACATAGATTATACGCAGATTTTTTTCCTTCGCTACTGGAAGACACGCGGAAAGAGCGGATATTGTTTTACCAAGCCCATTGCTTCCCTCTATAAGAATGCTTCTGCCCTCGGATATTGCCTCGTAAATTGCACGTATAAACTCGTCTTGGCATGGTCTAACAGAAGGATAGGGAAAGTACTCTAGGGCTTTTTGTGGAATTTCAAGCATTTCCTATCATCTTTCTGCCAGTCACACAAAACTTATTGACTGGACATTCCATGCATTTCGGATTTCTAGCCTTGCAGTATTTTCTTCCAAGCAAAATAAGAAGTATATGAACGCTAAAGTAATCCTTTGGATTATAAAGTTCTTCTAAACGGCTTCTAATCTCCTCATAATCTGCATTTTGATTTACAAAGCCTAGCCTTTTTGAAACTCTATTTATGTGGGTGTCAATGGGTATGGCTGGCTTTTTAGCTCTAAACAGCAATAGAACATCCGCCGTTTTTCGGCCTACTCCAGGCAATTCCAGAAGCTTTTTTCGCGCTTCTTCGAATGGCAATTCATGTATAAAATTGAGCGAACCGCCAAACTTTTCCATGATTATTTTCGCGAGCTTTTTTATTGTTCTAGCCTTGTTTCGATAAAGCCCTGCTACCCTCAATGCTTCTTCAATTTCCGGTATTGGAGCCTTCGAGAGTGCTTCGGGAGTTATTGGAAATTTCTTCGATAAATTTTCGAATGCGCGGCTAGTGTTTCGGTCAGAAGTATTCTGGGAGATAACCGTAACAATTAATGTTTCGAAGTCGCTGCTCCTTGAGGAAACCCATTTCGGAAGGGTGAAATTTTCACGCAGCACACTCAGTATCTTATTGGCCCTCTCAACCTCAGACTGCATAATTCTTCACTCATTACTGAGAGGGCTAGGGCAATATGAAAGTTATTGAAAGACTTACTGTTGTATGTAACGTGTTCTCTCGCACAAGTTCATTTCAAAA
>CAYXFE010000148.1:0-2657 GCA_964464195.1 uncultured Candidatus Bathyarchaeia archaeon | reverse complement strand
CGCTTAAAACTTATGGAAATCGCCTACATTCCCTCAATAGCCTACCCAGCCGGAGAAAGTAAGCATGGGCCAATAAGCCTAATTCAGCCGGGCTTCCCGGTAGTTTTTATCTGTCCGCCGGACGAGACGAGGAAAACTTTGATAGGTAACATTATGGAGATGAAGGCGAGGGGAGCCCAAATAATAGCTATAATTGAAGAAGGAGACGAGGAAATAAAGGAATTGGCGGACGACTACATTGAAATTGTTAAGGGAGTTCCAGAAGTGCTTTCGCCAATTCCATACGTGATTCCGCTTCAATTATTCGCCTATTACATGGCTGTTGAACGTGGATGCGACCCAGACAAGCCTAGAAACTTGGCGAAATCCGTGACCGTCAAATAGCCAGTAAACTCTTAAAACCTCCTTTTCACAAATCTATTTTGAGGCCGGCTTATGAAAAATAACAAGGATGAATGGGAAAGATTAATTCAAAGCTTGGTTCGGCAAGGAATTTTGCGCACAGAAAAGGTAATTGAGGCCATGAAACGTGTTAGACGCGAATGGTTTCTTCCAGAAAACATGAAGAATTACGCGGCTGTAGATACGCCTCTGCCAATTGGCTTTGGACAGACGGTTTCGGCGCCACACGGCTGAGAAAGCCAAGCTCAGCCGGGCGAAACATGGTAGCCATCATGAATGAAGCCCTAGAACTTGAAATAGGCCAGAAAATTCTAGAAGTTGGGGCTGGAAGCGGCTGGCATGCATGCACGATAGCTGAAGTGGTTGCGCCAAGCGACGAGCCAAAGGATAGTTGGGGGCACGTATACACAGTTGAAATAATTGAGGGCTTGGCAAAATTTGCCATGGAAAACGTTGAGAAGGCTGGTTATGGGGATAGGGTAACCGTAATATGCCGAGACGGCTCGTTAGGGCTGGCTGAAAAGGCGCCCTATGACAGAATTCTTGTCACGGCGGCGGCGCCAGACATTCCGAAGCCATTAATTGAACAATTGAAGGATGGAGGCATACTTGTGATTCCGGTGGGCGGCTTGCATCTTTTTCAGACTCTCTATAGGGTTAGGAAGGTTGGAGGCAAAATTTTTAAGGAGAATCTTGGCGGAGTCGCCTTTGTCCCTCTAACTGGCAGATTTGGACACAGATTGTATAGGGAAAATTTTGAATAGTTAAGCAGTTATAGATGTTTGCATGAGCGAAAGGATTGGGCGGAAGGTCAAAATTCCCTTTCTTGGAAAGGCGAAAATTGTGGATGAAGTTTCGATGGTTTGCACTCATATTGCTGGAGGAGAATTTGAGGCTGTAATTCAGCGAATAGAAACCGAAGACGGCCGAGCATTTGTTAGATTTGGCTACTATAAGGATGGAAGATGGGCGAATAGGCCGCTTAACATGGAAAGCGCATTAGCAAAAAAGCTTGTGAGAGCCGCTCTTAAAAGGGGAATTTTCTAGCTATCCAAACCATCTTTCAAGGGTTGTTCTAGCCCTAGTCTCCTTGATGCCCTCACGCATCTTCTCAAGCGCCTTACGAACCCTATCTTCACTGAAGTCCCTTTCTCCACAGAGAAAGGCGACAACACCTTCCACGTCGGGCTCCTTCCATTCAATCTTGTAGTTGTCCGTAACTTTTGGTTTAAGAAATATTTCACGAATCTTTTCAGGAGGAACCGGAAATTCAGCCTCCTTAAGCTTTGGAAGAACATTTTCTAGACTTCCATGCTCCTTTATCAGCTTCAAAGCAGTTTTAGGTCCAATTCCCTTAACTCCTTCAGGATTATAATCCGTTCCCACAAGAATTCCTATATCAACGAGCTGCTCATGAGTTATTCCAAGAGTCTCCAGAACTTCGTCTAACTCTACAATTTCAGGTTTAACCTCAACATAAACGGGCTTTCTAGGCAGTTTTCTTCTTCCGCTTATGGTAACGTTCCTTACAAGCCTCGGCGCGCCGTAAAGCAGAGAATCATAATCCTGGCTTGCACAATAGTCGGCGTCGCCCTTCTTGACCATGTATGCAGCTTGGGCTTCTCCTTCGCTTGGAGCTTGAACCCATGGAATCCCCATAAGGTTTAGCAGTCGCTTGGCGTCCTCAGCCATGTAATCCTTCAATGTGGCGGTTGCCTGTGCATACATTCTTGCCTCTTCTATTTTGCCCTCCTTTATTGCCTTTTCATACTTTTCTAGTGCCTCCTCCTTCATTCTCATTCTACGCTTTATCTCAGCCTCCTTTAAGGCTGGAGGGATTCCATCAAAAACGTAGATTGGCTTTATGCCCAGCTCAACTAGGTTGGCTGTTCTATAAAGCAAACCGCTCAAATGGCTGGTTATTCTTCCCTGGCTATCTTTAAGTGGAGTCCCGTCCGGCTGGCGAATAATAGCCAAAAACTGATATAAGGCATTATAAGCATCAATAGCAATTGATTTTCCGCTCAAATCTTTAAGCTCGACAGTTTTTTTCGGAACTAAATCGCGAAGATTAACTCCCAAAACCTATCCGCCCAAAATAACAAACATAAACTAAACATTAAAAGTTTACCGCGATAACATTCAGCTTAAAACATTGGCGGGCCCGAGGGGACTAAAACCAAAAAGGGTTCAAGTCCTTACTAACAGTTTTGAGACGCTAAGAGTTCTTGAATCAGCATTCAGTTCACTCCCCA
>CAYXFE010000147.1:0-2665 GCA_964464195.1 uncultured Candidatus Bathyarchaeia archaeon | reverse complement strand
ATTGTTACCATGAAGGTTAAGCCTCCAAAAATTGGGTCTAATCCTTCACGACTTCCAGAAATAAAATAGCCAGTAAAGAAGGTTGTTGCAAGAGTAGCCAAGAAGAGAACTAAATTGATTATGATATTGCTCTTTTTCACAGGGGGCTTCTTTACTATCCTTATGACTTCTTTTTCTCCTTCCCTTCTTAAGACCGGAAGAAATCCTATAGGCTTGAGGCTTCTGTAGAGTTTTAGAAATGCTTCCTTTGAGTTTTCATCTGTTTGGACATGGAAGGTTAAGGTTCCATGTTCCATGTAGTAGTCTAGAATTTGAAATTGCTGTGAGACTAGGCTGTAGATTTCGTCTATTTTAGATTCTTCTAGTTGAAGTTCAGTCTTGTCGAAGCTTGCTGGTTCTTCTGATTCGTTCATTTTGTTCTTGTTATGGAGTGTATGTAGGGGTATTAGAATATTTTGTTGTGTTTATTTTGGTTCGGAATCTGACCATTAAAAAATTCTTAATAAAAATGGCAAGGAAACCCAATAGCTGAAAGCTGAGGTCTGCCCTAGCGGTTTCGGAGATGAAAAATTGAAGGTTGCCATTGTATACAGCCACTTAAGAGAACATGGAGGTGCAGAGAATGTTATTTTAAAGCAGACTGAAATGCTTAACTGGAGTGGCTACAAGGCAAAATGTTTCTTCGCCTACGTTGACGGCAACTTTGGACTAAAAACTAATCCTCACTGCTACGTAGATACATTTTTTGATAAAATTCCGGAGAATCAGACAATGAGAATTCTAGCCTCGGTTCCTCTCGCTCCTCTTACAGTTAAGTCTCTTGGCAAATTTGATATTTTAATATGTCATGGCTACGGCCCGTCAACTTGGATTGGCTACACACTTAAGAAGTTGAGGAAAACAAAATACATAAGCTACATTCACTCTCCGCCGAGGTTTCTTTATCTTCCAAAATCTGAAAGGAAACTTTGGAGGTTTGATGGAACCCGAAATACAATTTATTTTATTGGCAATTTGATAAGTCCCATTTTCAAGCTAATTGACTTTAAGAGTGTTTCCTGTTCAGACTTTGTTTTGGCTAACAGCCAGTTTACAGCCAGAAGAATAAAATCCATTTATGGAATTGACGCTGAGGTTTGTTATCCGCCAATTGACACTGAAATTTTTAGGCCTCTGAACGAAAATTTAAGAGATTGTTTTCACGAATTTTTCGGTCGCCCCTTTATTCTCTCCGGTGGAAGAATAGCTGCAGTTAAACGTTGGGAGTGGCTCATCGAAATGATGCATTACATTAAAAGGGAATTTTCTCAAGCGGTTCTCGCAATCACCGGAGAAATCTCTAGAGGAAACCTCAACTATGTCAAATGGCTTATTAGGAAGGCCAAAAGGCTTAATGTTGAAAGAAATGTGAAATTTTTCGGCTTTAAATCTTTAAAGGAACTCGTAGAACTCTACAACGCCGCCGATGTTTATGTCTACTCTGTTCCGAAAGAAGACTTTGGCCTTTGCCCCGTAGAGGCTATGGCTTGCGGGACTCCAGCTGTCGTCTGGAATGACGGTGGAGGCCCATGCGAAACGGTTTTGGATGGAAAGACTGGCTTTAAGGCTGAGCCCTACAACATTGAAGACTTTGCTGAGAAAACTTTGAAGGCTATCACGTACTTCGATAAGGATGAGACAAGAAAAATACTTCCAAAATATGTAAAGATGAAATTTTCTAAAGAGAGGCATCTGGAAAAGCTTAAAGAGACGATTATGCGGGTGGCAGCAGGCTAGAATGCGGATTTTCAGCATATTCTTCCATCCTGAAAGGAAAACGGTGTGGCTGGGCGGGGCTGAAAAACGTTTTCTTGAGTTTTTAAAATTTGTTGATAGGGGGGATTTTGGAGTTGAAGTTTTAGTTTTTGAGCCTAAGCCTAGTTTTCTTAATTTTAGATTGAAGAGAACTAGAGTTTTCTCCGTTGAAAGACCATGGAGGGTTCGTTCCCAAAGTTTGTTGTTGGATTATTTAAGTTGGATTATATGGGACTTTAAGGCTTTAGTTTATTCTATTCCAGTATTTTTTAGAGAAAAGCCGGATTTAATCTTGTCACCAAATAATACTCTGCCCAATCTTCTCTCAGCCTTCTTAGTCAAGCTCTTATTTAGAAAACCCTTATGCGTAGTTGTTCACCATTTCGATTTTGTCTATGAAAAAGAGATAAGTGAAGATTTTTCCCTAACAGGATTTTTTAGAAGATATCGGAAAATTGGCTATTCGTTTTCGATAGCAACCCTAAAGGCTTTGGCTTCCTTTCTGACAGTTTCCTTTCTGAAAAGGGCAGAAAGAATTATTTCTGTTTCAAAATTTTCCGCAAAAGTTCCTCAGATTCTTGGAATTAGGAAAGAAAATGTTTTGGTAAGCGGGAATGGAGTTAATTTTTTTAGAATTTCTAGATTCTGCCGAAATTTTAGCCGGAAAAAATTTGACGGAGCTTTTGTTGGAAGAATCTCTCTTGAAAAAGGAGTATACGATCTGATAGATGCTTGGAGAATAATTGTTTCTAAACGGAGAAATGCACGTTTGGCCGTTGTCGGCGAGGGCCCCGAACTTGAAAACTTAAAATTTAAAGTTCAAGAATTTGGGCTTGAATGTAACGTTAAGGTTTTCGGCGGAGTTCCAGAC
>CAYXFE010000146.1:0-2691 GCA_964464195.1 uncultured Candidatus Bathyarchaeia archaeon | reverse complement strand
GTTCAAGCAGCCATGTTTGAATTGTTCGTCGTCTGGAATTGTCGTTCGGAAAAGCGAAGCGTTTGGAGAATGGGACGCAAAAACTTCTCCAACAAATTCTTTGTAATAGCAGTAATAGCCTCCATAGCCCTAACGCTTGGAATATGCTACATTCCAGTAACTCAGCAAATGTTCCATCTAGTACCTTTAACCCCCCGCGACCTACTCTACGTCATTGGCGTTGCAAGCTGGGGCCTTTTCGTGTTTCCAGAGATATTCATGAACAAGAAAATCCTAAAATGGAAATAACTGCATCTTTTCCATTTTAGACGAATTTTTCATTGTATAGTATGAGTCGAAATCCATGGAAAATCTTTTATTTGTATACATTAAACCATGTATGCGAATGGAGGATATGTAATGGCTAAATGTCCAAATTGCGGAACAAACGTCAAGAAGCCTAGGAAAAAATGGAAGATGGCTGGGCGTCCAGATAGGAAGGGTAAAAGAACTGAGCTTGAAATAGGGCTTTTCGACTGTCCAAAATGCAAGAAGACATTTAGAGCAGTATTAAGCAAGAGGAAGATTTAGGGCTGTCGAGCCGAAAATGCCCCGGAAACAAGAAAGCAAAGAGAAAAAATGTCCAAACTGCGGCGCAACGGTTAATGAACCATATAAAACATGGGAACTTGTAGCTCCCTTTCCAGACAAGAAAATGCGAATAACAGTAACAATATTCGGAATGTACGAATGCCCAAAATGCGGCAAAAAATTCAGAGCAGTTGTAGCAAAGGCGAAAATGGGCGCTGAAGGAATAGAACTCTAACCAACAAGCCTCCCCCTCCTTATTTCAACATCAAGTTGGCATAGTTAGATTTATCTTTTACAAGAATAAAGATTGAAACATGCCGTCGTTCAAAACTAGTTTTAGAGTAAGCTGGGTTGACACGGACGCCGCGGGAATAGTGCATTTTTCAAACTACTTTAAATACTTTGAAAAAGCCGAAGAAGAGCTGTATCGAATTCTAAACTTCAATTTTGAAAGCGTAGCTGAAAAATATGGTATAATACTTCCAAGAGTTGAAGCTTGGTGCCGCTACAAAAGCCCCCTAAGGTTTAATGACCTAGTTGAAATTGAAGTTTCGGTAAAGGAAATTAAGGAAAAGGCGATAAAATACTGGTTTAAAGTATATAACAAGCGGAGCGGACAGTTGGCGGCTGAAGGCTATATCGTGGCGGTTGCAGCAGACAAAAACTTAGGTAAAGCAGCAAAAATTCCCGAGGAGATTGCCGAAAAATTGAAGGCTTATATGGAAACGTGAAATTTATAGAGCAGAGTCTACATTTTAGAAGAGACACGGTAGATAAGATATGCCGCCGATTGCATGGAGATACATCAACGATTGGCAATGCATCGCATGCGGAATATGCTGCAAAGAATACGACGTAGCCCTAAGATTTGATGAATGGCTCAATATAGTAAGAGTCTACGGAATAGAAGCCACGGTTCCCGGCTTAAACAAGGTTTATCTTAAGCGTAGAAGCGACGGCTCATGCATATTCCTACGAAGAATGGGTAATTTCTGGATTTGCAGCCTTCAGGATTATCTGAAGCCGCAAGCATGCAAGTTATGGCCGTTCAAAGTTTATACACGTCCAAGATATGGTCAAGAAAAGCAGGCAGTTTTTCCATTTAATGGAAGAAAATTCTATGTCTATGTTGATCCGGCATGCATAGGAATTAAGTGGGGAAATCCTTCCCGGCGCCTTATTGAAAAGGTTATTCCAGAATTCATTCGGATAGCCAGCGGCCAACCCCAACCTCAACAATACAGCACGGCAAACCTAAACAAGCTGTATATGCAAATAGCTAAGCCAAGAATATATGTAATCTAGCATATTACATTTGCAGAAGGTTAGAAATTGAAGGTTAAAATCAAAGAAGACTTACTGAAAGCTATCCTAGAAAATGCTAGGCTTATGCATCCTAAAGAGATACTCTTTATGCTTAGAGGGGAAAAGAAGAAGGACTGCATTATAATTTCTGACATTATTATTCCTCCCTTTGCAATTTATGGTCATGGCTTCGCAACTTTTTCTTTAAGCACTCTTCCAATAGACTTTTCAATAATTGGAACTGCACATTCGCATCCTTCCGGAAACTTGGCTCCTTCAATTGGCGATTTAAATCAGGCAATAGGCAAAATCATGATGATAGTTGGCTATCCCTATGCTAAACAGAACGTTGTTGTTTATGATAGAGAGGGAAACTTGTTAGAGCTGGAAATATGTTAGAGGCATTTTAAGTGAGAAAATATTTAAGTTAGGCTTGCAAGTATTAGCGAGAGGACGCAGCATGCCTGGTTCAAAGTCTCCTAAGGGCGAATTCGCAGCTAGAAAGTTAGTGCAGAAAAGGAAGAAGTTCCGCTGGAGCGACCGCTACTATAAACGCCGAATGCTCAGACTAGACATTAAAGCCGACCCGCTTCAAGGCGCGCCAATGGCGAGAGGAATAGTTCTAGAGAAGGTTGGAGTTGAGAGCAAACAGCCAAACAGCGCCATCAGAAAATGTGTACGTGTCCAGCTAATAAAGAACGGTAAAGTCATTACGGCGTTCCTGCCCGGCGACGGAGCCCTAAACGTTGTGGATGAACACGACGAGGTGATAGTTGAGGGTATCGGCGGTTCGCGTGGAAGAAGCATGGGCGACAT
>CAYXFE010000145.1:0-2748 GCA_964464195.1 uncultured Candidatus Bathyarchaeia archaeon | reverse complement strand
TCACGCGGCGAAGGTCGCCGGTTCAAGTCCGGCCGGGCCCACCAAATTATGGCTAGAATCAGCTTTTCTTTCTTAGTTCTATTCTTCTTTTCCCTCTGATTGGTCCAGAAACGTAGATTAGGCCTGCTAGTTCAAGATTCATTAGAATGCGGTTTAACTCTGTAAAGCTTACTCCGTCGCCTATTAGGCTTCGTAGCATGGCTAATAGCTCCTTGTCTGTTGTTGTGCCTCCCTTCTTTTGTAGCAATTCAACTATGAGTGTGGATAGTGGTCTAGGACGCCATACTCCCTTTAAACTCATTTTCTTCACCGTTAGAGGGTTTTAGCATTAAATTTTGAATAAGGCAAATGTTTAGGCTACAAGTGACGGGGGTCTTTGAACGCGTCTAATTTGCCTCATAAAGCTCTTATACCATTCTTCTATTTCAGGCGATATGCTTGGGCCAATCTTCTCCATGGCTGCATCAAAGTCGGCCTTGGTCACTTCTTTTGCATTTAGGTCTCTCCTTAAGGCGTTTAGGGCAGCCTCCCTGCATAGGGCTTCTATGTCGGCTCCGCTGTAGCCCTTAGTAGCCCTAGCGAGTTCCTCTAGGTTAACGTCTTTTGCTAAGGGCATATTTTTGGTGTATATCTTGAATATCTCAAGTCTAGCTTTTTCGTCTGGAGCAGGCACGTATATTAACCTATCAAATCTGCCCGGCCTCAAAACTGCCGGGTCAATCATGTCCGGCCTATTAGTAGCAGCTATTACAACCACATCTTCTAGACGCATTATGCCATCCATTTCTGTAAGAAGCTGACTTATTACGCGTTCGGTAACCATGCTGTCGCCAACTCCCATTCCACGCCTTGGAACCAGCGAGTCGAATTCGTCGAAGAAGATTACGGCTGGAGCCGCCATACGAGCCTTTCGGAAAACTTCCCGTACAGCCTTTTCAGACTCGCCAACCCACTTAGAGAATACTTCTGGTCCTTTAATGGTTATGAAGTTGGCTTCAGACTCCGTTGCAACGGCCCTAGCCAACAAAGTCTTACCGCAGCCTGGAGGACCATAAAGCAGTATCCCTTTAGGCGGCCGAATTCCGAAACGTTTGAAGATTTCAGGATTCTTTAATGGCCATTCTACGGCTTCTCTAAGCTCCTTTTTAACGTCTTCGAGCCCGCCGATATCCTCCCAATGGACTGTTGGAATTTCGACGTAGACTTCGCGCATGGCGGTAGGCGTAATTTCCTTGTAGGCGTTTAGAAAGTCTTCCATGCGAATCTCCATTTTTTCTAGAACGCTTGGCGGAATTCTTTCCTCTTCAAGGTTTATTTCTGGCAGATATCGCCTTAAAGCCTTCATGGCTGTTTCTCTGCATAGGGCGGCTATGTCTGCGCCGGTATATCCATGCGTCATTTCAGCAAGTTTCTTCAAGTCAACATCTTCAGCCAGAGGCATTCCGCGCGTGTGAATCTGCAAAATTTCATATCGCGCCTGCTTGTCCGGCACGCCGATTTCTATTTCTCGGTCGAATCTGCCGGGCCTTCTTAAAGCGGGGTCTAAGGCGTCTGGACGGTTGGTTGCGCCGATGACTATTACATTTCCTCTGGCAGCTAATCCGTCCATGAGGGCGAGTAGCTGCGCAACCACTCTACGTTCAACTTCTCCAGTGACCTCTTCACGCTTAGGCGCAATCGCATCAATTTCATCAATAAAGATTATGCTCGGCGCGTTTTGCTGAGCTTGCTGGAATATTTCCCTAAGCCTAGCCTCAGACTCGCCGTAAAACTTACTCATAATTTCTGGACCGTTAATTGAGAAGAAGTTAGCTTCACTTTCATTTGCAACCGCTCTAGCCAGCAAAGTTTTACCGCAGCCTGGAGGCCCATGCAAGAGCACGCCTTTAGGCGGGTCTATTCCAAGTCTCTGGAAAAGCTCCGGATGCCTTAACGGAAGCTCAACCATTTCGCGTATTCTTTGGATTTCCTCGTGTAATCCGCCGATGTCCTCGTAGGTTGTGCGTGGAACCCCCCTTATTTCTGGTGCCGGCTCGCTTCTAATGTGTACTTGCGTGTCATGAGTTATACGAACTATTCCATGAGGCCTAGTTCTAACTACGGTGAAGGGTATGGCGTGGCCAAGCATCATAACAAGTGTCGTGTCGCCCTCTGTAAATGTACGTTCCATTAGGCGGTTCTTAACAAAATTTGTAAAGTCTTCGTCAACATTAAGGCGCATATCCACGGGAGCCAAAGTAACGCTTATTGCATCCTTAACTTTGGCCGGTCGGACAATGACGTATTCGTTTATGGCTACTCCTGCATTCTTCCTTGTGAAGCCGTCCATCCGTATGATTTCTCTGCCCTGATCCTCAGAGTAGGCTGGCCATGCAATGGCGGAAGTTTTCCTTTTGCCTATTATCTCTATTATGTCTCCAGCTGTTATTCCAAGTTTCTGCATGGTTTTCTGATCTATTCGGGCTATTCCCCTGCCTACATCTCTCTGTCTAGCATCAGCCACTTTTAATTGAACTTCAGGAACATGCTGGTTTCCGCTATTCATTGCTGCTCACCCTTTTGTGGACACTTGGTAATTTATAAAGTTTACAAATTTGAGGTAACCAATTAATGGGTTCGTCTAACCATTAAGGTTTGAATTTGGCTGACTTCCGGAATAGCCTTCAATTTCTCCTCCAGATCCTCCAAGATTCCGCTTTCATCCTCTGGAAGAATTATGTGGGCTATTAGAGCGTTCAAGCCGAAAGC
>CAYXFE010000144.1:0-2765 GCA_964464195.1 uncultured Candidatus Bathyarchaeia archaeon | reverse complement strand
AATCTTGAATGGTTTCTGAATACTTTTACTTTACTCTCTCCATCCTCATCACTTTTCGCTTCAACGATTACCTTAAAAATTCCAAAGGCAAGCCGAGACTCGGAGATGACTAATCATGAGCACAAGAGGTAAAATTTTGGTATACGCGCCAGACAACAACGGCTTCATCGGAATAAAGAGTGTGGAAAATGCAGCTAACAAAATTGCAAGAAGGCTTAAGTTAGGCTTAGAGATAATTCAGAGAGCCGACCTAAAATCCGTCTGGGTTTACTTTGAAAGCTGTGACGGCCAACTCATTCCAGTCTACTTTAATTATTGGCCAGACTGCCCAGAAGAAGAGGTCTACATGAAGATAAGAAACATGATGTTCGTCTTGTCTTTTCATCCAAGATTTAATGGTTTAAAGTCGATTAGGCGGGAAATTATGGAGCCTTCTTGAATGTGATGCTTTGATTCTTCAGCTCAACCTCATAAACTTGATTAACGTCGAAGTCTATGCCTAGCATTTCATACTCTGCCTCTGTTAAAAACAAAATTATTTTTGGAAACGCTATTTCGCTTTGCACTTTTACAAATGGAAGCTGCTGCTGAATAACCTTCATAACATCCTGCACAACCTTAGCCTCCTCCGACGCCGGCTGAATGGCAAATCTGGGAATCGGACGCTCTTCAATCAGTTCTATTCGCTTTCCAAGATTTCCTTCCGGGTCACGTATGGATTCTATACGTTTAACTCTTACCATCACCATAATTATTCACGCAAAGAAATAATGAAGACAAAGCTTTATAGTTTCCCTTTAAGCGCTCATTCCATCTCAATAGTAGCTGGAGGCTTAGGCGTAACATCATAATAGACTTCGGAAACATTATCGCATTCCTCTAAAATTTTCTCGGCGGCTTCATGTAGAGTTTGCCATGGAATGTCTGCCACGCTTGCGGTTAGAAAGTCCCTTGTATTAATTGCTCTTATGGCTATTACATAATCCTTTGGCGTGGCAGCCTCTTCTATGCAGTAGAGGACACGTGTAAAGGATGGCATTTCAGTGATTATTTTCGCTTGAAGTGAATGTAGGGCGTTCAGCGGCGCCTCATGCACCCTTCCATTCTCCGAAAACACTTTTATCGCAACTATGTCTCCGTAAAGCCTTTTTCCAGCCTTAACGCCAGTAGCTCTATCCTCAAAAATCTTAACATCCACATTCCTAGAAGGAACATTAAGTCCTCTTGCGGCAAGTTCCTTAACATGCAATTGTTTTCCACGCTCTATTTTCTCTTTATTGTCAATTATGGCTGCAAAATATTGGCTAGGCCTATATTCAGCCAGTAAATCCTCAACGATGCTCGTAGCCTTCTTTAAAGTTTCAAGTTTTTCCTCTCTAATTTCGCCTACAACCCTCACGGCCAAGCCGGGCCCAGGGAAAGGCTGCCTTTCAGATATTTCTGGCGGTAACCCTAAATAGCGGGCTACCATGCGAACCTGCCATTTATAAAGCGAAACCAGAGGCTCGACAACATGAAAGCCGAAACGCTTAACAGGTTCTATTCCCACCTGAGCCAAGATGTTATGTTGAGTCTTGACTCCGCCGACAGTTTCGATTACATCCGCCTTAATTGTTCCTTGCACAAGAAACTTGCATTGCTCCTTTTGCGCTATTTCCGCCAAGGTCTGATAGAAGGTTTCTCTGAAGGCCTTACGCTTTTCCTCAGCGTCTCTTATCCCCTTAAGGGCATTTAGGAATCTTTCTCTGACATTCACTATGCGAACATGCAATTCTATTGGTGGCCGAGCAAGCAGCTCAGCCACTTTTTCCGGTTCACCCGCTCGCATAAATGCATCATCCAAGAATATACACACTAAATTTTCGCCTATGGCCTTATGCGTTAACACGGCGCTCGTCGTGCTATCGACTCCTCCAGAAATTGCGACGAGAGCCCTCGCATCACCTATTATTCGCCTAATCTCTTCAACTTGCTTTTCAACAAATCCCTTTGGATCAAACGACAATCTGGACTCTCCGACTAGCTGATTGGTGGTTTATTGCTTAAATATTTTCACCCTCAATAAAGTTGTGCATCTTTTAAAGCTAACCTACCAAATTTGTATATGCCGGAATCAAAATTAACATGGTCGATGCCATGGTTTTCAATTAAAATTTAAATGATTATTTCATACACATCATGCCTAACTAATCGTTCTTATGTTGTTTTTGTCTGCTAAAGTTTTTCTCTGCTTGACTACACTAATGTATTGGTGCCTTCGCTTGGATGACACTGCAGAACTGAAAAGGCTAAGAACATTAAGAGATTCAGTTAAGGAGCTAAGTTCAAGCTATGTTGAAACGCTGGAGGATTTTAAAGGTTTTTCAGAATGTCTAAAATCGACCAAAAGCCTCTGGAAAGCATGCGACAAAAGTAAACTTATGAAGATTGGATTAATGCTTATCGCCTTTCCAGAGCCAACACCGTTCTCAGAAATGATAGGTGCTTCCATACTTTCCGCAGGCCTCATCAAACAGAAGATGATTAACAACAGCCTCCACATAGAAGACGTCTACAAAACATTTCAAACAGTATTCAAAAATCTCAAGGAAATTCAACACAGCCTTGCAAGATATTAAACTTATATTCACACATAACACGTAGATATATGCAGCATGGAGGTTAACTTTCATGACTAAAATGAAGCTTGTAACAGTTCTACTTCCCGAAGCCTATCTGGAAGGCTTAGATGAACTTGTAAGAGCAAGCATGTATCCAAGCAGAAG
>CAYXFE010000143.1:0-2770 GCA_964464195.1 uncultured Candidatus Bathyarchaeia archaeon | reverse complement strand
TTGGAGAGGAAGGCTCCACGCCGTCGCCTCACATCATTCCAAACTAAACTTTGCCCATATATGATTTAAGGGTTTCGCGCAGCCTTTAAATCGGTTTTATCATTCTTGTCCATTTTCCAAGAGTTACTGTTTCTTTAAATCCCAACTTTTTGTAGAACCTTTTCGCATCGTAGTTTTCCACTCCGACCCATAAGCCTGCAATTTTTCTTTTCTTGCTTTTTGCGTATTCTATTGCTTTCTCTATTAGTATGCTTCCTATTCCTCGCTTCCTATAGTTTGGATGAACGAATAGTTCGTGGATTTCTCCTACGCGGCTTCTTTCGAATGGACTGAACCAGTTTGTATCGCATGCAACAAAGCCTACTGGCTCTTCTAATTCGGCTATAAAAAAGCCGTTTGGGTCTCTTGAAAGCAGCCACTTGAAATATCGCTTTATATCCCTATCCCTCGTATAGGCGTATTTTTCAAGTCCTCTATAGGCTTCGGAGTATAGCCTAACAAAGGCTTGCATGTCTTCGGCTTTGACGTTTCTGATTTTCACATTGAATGCTTTTATCCAAGAAATTTAAAAATCCTATTTATGAACACACTTTCAATTCTCAAGCAGCTTGTCCAAATAGAATCGCCTTCTGGAAAAGAGGAAAAACTGGCTAGATATGTTACTGCTTACTTGAAGAATCTTGGTTATGACGCCTTTATGGATGAACTTAACGTTCTGCTCTTTCCGGAAAAGGAATTTATTGTGGCAACCCATCTTGACACGGTTAAGGTTTTGGCTCCATTTTCATTTGATGGTGAATATGCCTATGGAACTGGGGTGGCTGATGCAAAAGCAAGCATAACAGCCATTCTTCTAGCCCTAGAAAGAATAGATAGCCTCAACTTTGGAGTTGCCTTATTCTATGATGAGGAGGAAGGCGGAAAAGGCTCAGAAGACTTCTCCAAAAAATACAAGCCTAAAAAAGCTGTTGTTATGGAACCAACAAACCTAACCATTGCCAGTAGCCACTATGGCGGGCTGGAAATAAGAATAAAAGTTGAAGGAGTAGCCGCTCATGGAGCCAATCCCGAAAAAGGAGAAAACGCCATAGAAAAATGCATCGAAATAATAAATGAACTGAAAAAAATTGAGGAAGCAACCCTTTCAGTTCAGTTCATGCATGGAGGACATGAAGACCACTATGCCATTCCAGAAAGCTGCGAAGCAAGAGTCGAATTTCTATTCAAGCCGCAAATAAAGACGGAAAAGGTTCTGGAAAAGGTTAGGGAAGTATGCTATGGCAAGGCGGAGCTCATTGTAAAGGAATTTCATGATGGTTTCTTAAGCCGTGAAACAGCCAAAATACTTCAAGAAGCCATGAGAAAAGCTGGGTTAAAAGCTAAATTCTCAGAAATGCCCTCATGGAGCGACGCTGTAAACCTTCATCATCTAGCCGGATGCGACGCCGTCTCATTCGGACCAGGCGAACTTCACCTATGCCATACTGATAGAGAACGTGTAAGGCTTAAGGATATAGAATTGGCTGCAGAAGTTCTAATCAAGCTGAACAGCCTACTTTGAATGATTAGCCTTAAATTTAGCTCATGCATCTAATAGTATCCTCAAAATTTACTGGTGAAAGTTATGCCCAAACCAGTAATAGTCGTGCATGGCGGAGCGGGAACATGGCATCCGGAAAGGCAAGACCCCGGCATTAAAGGAGTTAAAGACGCTGCCCTAGAAGGATTTGAAATACTGAAGAGTGGCGGCAGCGCCCTCGACGCGGTTGAAGCTGCTGTTATATGCCTTGAAGACAACGAGGTTTTCA
The DNA here is from genome assembly GCA_964464195.1 of uncultured Candidatus Bathyarchaeia archaeon. Classification (GTDB taxonomy): domain Archaea; phylum Thermoproteota; class Bathyarchaeia; order Bathyarchaeales; family WUQV01; genus CAYXFE01. The sequence continues at coordinate 962 of CAYXFE010000143.1, read as the reverse complement.
ATGCTGGAAAGGGCTCAACCCTTACGATAGATAAGCGAATTGAAATGGAAGCATCCATAATGGATGGGAAAACTCTAAAAGCCGGAGCAGTTGGACTATTGAAGGACGTGAAAAATCCGGTAAAGCTTGCTAGAATAGTTATGGAGAAAACAGACCACGTTTTCCTCGTAGGGGAAGGAGCAGAAAAACTTGCTGAAACATTCAATCTGGAAAGGGCTAATCCCATTACGGAGCTTAGGCTGAAATACTGGAAGAATCTAAAGGAGAAGCTGCTTAAAGGCGAAGTTAACTATCTGCTTAGACTTCATGAACTAATAAAGGAAAATCCAGACCTCTTTGTCTATGAAACTGTCGGCGCAGTAGCCCTCGATAAGCATGGAAACGTTGCGGCTGCAACCTCAACTGGGGGAATGACCCTAAAGCTTCCTGGAAGAATAGGGGATTCTCCACTTATTGGATGCGGAACCTATGCTGACGATGAAACTGGTGCTTGCTCCGCGACTGGGATAGGGGAAATAGCCATTAGGCTTGTTTTGGCGAAGACCGTGTGCGACTATATGCGGGAAGTAGACGCTCAAACAGCCGTTGAAGAAGCCATTAGGCTTGTTAATAAGAGAATAACTGGTCAAGCTAATCTTATGGGTTTGATAGCCGTAGATAAGAATGGGAATGTTGGTGCTGCGCATAATTCTCCCAACATGTGCTGGGCATACATGAAGCTTGGCATGGATGCTCCCTTGGCAAGCTTAACAGCCAAACTAATTAGACAATAAGCTGAATGACCTTTAGCGAAATGCTTAAAAAACTCATGTGTTCCTTGAGTGAATTGGCATCCGCAACATAGACTAAATCTTGGGGGTGGAAAAGGCTTGAAGTTTGAGGAAGAGGAAGAATGGGAAGAGGACTGGGAGGAAGAAGACTGGGAAGAAGAGGAAGAATGGGAAGAAGAAGAGGAATGGTAA
>CAYXFE010000142.1:0-2773 GCA_964464195.1 uncultured Candidatus Bathyarchaeia archaeon | reverse complement strand
AGGCAAGGAAAATCTTAGAGGTTGAATAGCTAGCTTAGCAGAATAAAACATAAAAATGTTTAACGTAATATTAGGTTTGGCCGGTGAAGTGATGCCCCGCCAATTTCCAACTATGTAGCCCATGAAACGCGGAGAAATCATAGGGTAACCTCTAAAGTTTTTCTCTTGAAGATTTTCAGCAGAACTTTTATTGTAAAAGTGTTAAATCATATCCCAATTCTCAAATTATACGTTCACTTGATTAAGGGAGGATTCGGAAAGTGGCGTTGCGGGAAAATGAGCAGAAAACTTTGAAGGTTCTAGGAGAGAAGGATGGAAAAGCTTCAATAGACCAGATTGTTGATTTAGCCAACTTGGCGCATGCTGCCGTTATGCGAGCGGCTCTCTCCCTTTCAGAGAAGGGACTAGTGAAAATAAATGAAGAGAAGAAAACGTATGTGAAATTAACTGCGGAGGGAGAAAGCTACGCTAAGCTTGGAATGCCGGAAAGACGCTTGCTTGAGGCTCTGCTTGCTCTAGGCGGAGAAGCAAGCCTTGAAGAAACCGCAAAGGCGGCAAATATCGAAAAGAAGCTGCTTCCAATAGCCTTAGGATGGCTTCATAGAAAAAACTGGGCTAAACTTGATAGAAAGACTGGAAAATTGAAGGCTTTGGTAAAGAAGGCTCCGCCTCTTGGGAATGATGAGAAGCTTCTCTCCCTTCTGCATAAAGATAAAATCTTAAGCATCGAAAGTTTAGATGCTGAACTGCAAAGTGTAGTTGGCACTCTTAAAAAACGTAAACTTGTCGAGGTAGAGGAGAAAACTGTTAGATGGTTGGAATTAACCGAGGACGGATGGAAGCTTATAAGGCGCGGCATAGAAGTCGTTGAGGAAGTAAGTCAGCTAACTCCAGAACTCATAGTTTCTGGAAGATGGCGAAAAGTTAAACTAAGAAAGTTTAATGTTGTAGCTCCCGGTCCAACGGTTTATCCAGGCAAGCTTCATCCTCTTAGGCAGCTTCTTGAATGGGTTAGAGAAGTTTTTCTGGAAATGGGATTTACCGAGATTAGAGGCCCAATAGTTGAAACTGCCTTCTGGAACTTTGATGCACTGTTTCAACCCCAAGATCATCCAGCTAGGGAGATGCATGACACTTTTTATTTGGCTTATCCGGAAGCTGGTAGGCTTCCAAAGGGGGACGTCGTTAAGAAAGTTGCTAAAACCCATGAAGACGGATGGACTACTGGTTCTAGGGGCTGGGGATACAAATGGAGCCCTGAAATTGCAAGAAAGCTTGTTTTACGCACTCACACGACAGCTACAACAATTCGCTACTTGGCTGAGCATAAAAGGCCTCCAGTTAGGGTGTTCTCGGTTGATAGAGTGTATAGGAATGAGAAGCTTGATTATAGGCATTTGGCGGAGCTTAACCAAGTTGAAGGCATAATAATGGATAAAAATGTAACTTTTCGCGATTTAATTGGAACCATCAAAGAGTTTTATCGTAAGCTCGGTATTGAAAGGGTGGTTTTTTGGCCTTCCTACTTCCCATATACGGAGCCTTCAGCCCAAGCTGTAGTTTACATTCCGAAGCTTAAGGTTTGGATGGAGATGGGTGGAATGGGAATGTTTAGACCGGAGGTTTTGGCTCCGCTGGGCATAAAATATCCGGTTTTGGCTTGGGGCTTAGGATTTGACCGATTAGCCATGATAATGCTCGATTTGGATGATATACGGCTTCTTTACAAGAATGATTTGGGATGGTTAAGGAGGACTCCCCTATGCCGGTGATAACTCTAGAACTGGAACGATTCAAAAAGTTCTTGGGGCGCTCAGTAAGCTTGGAAGATTTAGTTGAGCATATTCCCTGGATAGGCGTAGATATAGAAGAAGTAGGCCCTGACTATGTAAAGATCGAGTATAATCCCAACAGAATAGACTTTTCAAGCCCAGTTGGAGTTGCGAGAGCATTTAAGGGATTGATGGGCTGGGAGACGGGCTTAAAGGAATATGAGGTCGAGAAGGGGAACATTGAATTAAATGTTGATAAGTCTGTCTCTGAGGTTCGTCCATACATTGTGGGCGCTGTGATACGCAACATCCGGCTTGACGCGGATTCCGTTAGGGAACTTATGGAAATGCAAGAAGATTTGCACTGGGGAATCGGCCGGGACCGCAAGAAGATGTCTATTGGCGTTCACAATCTAGACGCGGTTAATCCGCCATTTACATATACGACTGCAAAGCCTGAAGAAGTTAGGTTTGTTCCGCTGGACTGCTCCGAGGAAATGAATCTTCAAGAGATATTGGAGAAGCACGAGAAGGGTAAGGCGTATCGTCACTTGATTGACTGGGCGCCACGCTATCCGCTGCTTGTCGATGTTGAAGGTAATGTGCTTTCCATGCCGCCCATAATTAATGGCGAACTCACGCGTGTAACTGAGAAAACACGCAACTTATTCATTGACGTGACTGGGACGGATTGGAATGCTGTTAATAGAGGCTTGAACGTTCTTGTTACGGCACTAGCCGACATGGGCGGTCAAATAGAATCTGTTTTAGTAAAATATCCAGATAGGAAGTTTGTTTCGCCAAATTTGACATCGCAGAAGATGAGGTTTAGAGTTAGATATGCAAATAGACTTTTGGGATTAAGGCTTAGTGAAGAGGAAGCCATAGAATGTCTCAGAAAATGCAGGTTGGACGCTGTCAAGGTTGAAGATGGAGTTTTGGAGGTTAAAATTCCGCCTTACAGAATAGATATTTTACATGAAGTTGACTTGGTTGAGGAA
>CAYXFE010000141.1:0-2780 GCA_964464195.1 uncultured Candidatus Bathyarchaeia archaeon | reverse complement strand
CTACTTCTAGGAGGCATTCAAGATTAGCGGTGGGTTCGCCAAAACCGCAGAATACAACTTCTTTCCAGTGTTTTCGGTTAATATGATTAGTAAGCCGCCGGATAACCTCCGTAGAGTTTGGCTCGTGATCCAGTTTTAGCTTGAATCCGGCTATTCCATTTGTGAAGTTTCTTATGCAGAAATAGCATTGGTTTGAGCATTTGTTTGTTATGTTTAAGTATAGGTTGTCGCCGAGCCAATAGACTATTGAGGGCTTCATTATTCCTCAATTTTAACTAGTTATTTGCTAGTTATTTTTCTTTGGTGAAAATTTCAAATTATTCTGGTGAGTTCATAAAGTTTTAATACTGAAATTAAGCATTCCTTTTTGATTTGTATGTCCCTTCGCGACTATCTCCATGAGAAGGCTGAGGAATCTAGGCATAACGAAACAATAGGATACTTAATAATTATCATCGGGTCAATTTTCCTTATAGGCGGAATCATCGAAACCGTCATTGTATCTGAAAATCCCAGCTGGTTCCTGTTCATTCCATACGAAATAACCGGCGAAGTCAGCAGTCTAGTTGGTCTTGCCTTTAATTTTGTCGGGCTCGTCCTTTTAGGTTTAGGAATAGCCCTATGCATACATTATGCCCTTGAAAGGTCATGGTATATGGCGGAGCTGCGTAGAGCTCAATCGCATGAAATTGAGAAAATGGCGAAGAGAAGAAAGAAGAAAGGCAAATAGGCATCTAGTGAGATTTCAAAGTTATATTCTTAATGTATTCTTCCAGCTGAGCTAAACTCAGGAAAAGTTTTCTTTTGAAATTTTTGGTCATTGAGTCCCTACTTTTTTTGACAAGTGATAGAAGGTCAGAAATATACATTAGAGCTTCATCTGTCTGAAAAGCTTCCATTAGCTTTCTAATTTCCATTTCAACTTCATCAAGAAGCCGCGTTTTTTCCATATCATTCTTTAATGATGCTATCCACCTCAGAAGCTTCTTTAAGTCCTCTAGTTGTTCTCCATCAATTTTCATCTCATCTATCTTCTTCAAATCAACTGTTAACGAAAATTTTTCCATTAAAAGGTAAATGTTGAACCCGCGAATAAACCTATTTAATGCATAATCGTCGTTAGATTCGATTTCTATGTCAAAGTCTTTGAATGTCGATTGTTCTATTTTTTCCAGAAAATGACCCGTATTTGATGAAAGTTCAGCATTAAAGGTTACTTCAGCTCCACATTTGGAACACAGCTCTTTAATTCTGGCTGAAGCAGAAAGCCTAAGCCTAAAGTTTTTGTCTAGAAGTTTCTCTTCAAGCTTAACCTTCTCAATTAAAAAGGATATCAAGTTACGTTTTGACTTGCATATCTTGTTTAGCTGCGTAAGGTAGGCGGAGCTTCTCATAACCTGACTCCAATTATCGCCGCCAGCAAACTCGTAAGGCAAATTATTTATCCTTATCTTATTTTTAGCTCCGCATCTGGGGCATTGCCACTCAAAAGATTTCCCTTTAATTTTCAACTTCAATTTGCTTGCTAGGCTCGGATTGGCTGGCAGAACTGTTAAAGTGCAATTATCTACTCTTAACTCAATCATCTTGCCCTCAAGATGAGGGTAATAGCATCATGGAATAAAAGCCCACTTTAATGTGTAATAGAAATTATGCTGCAGAAGCTTCCTTTCCATAAGTCATCAAATTACTGTAAGATTTATTCAAGGCTAATCCTAGTAATATTCACGTATGCAACCAGCGAACCTATTTACACATATAGGATTAACCCTAATCTTCGTAGGCATAGCCATTATTATAGTTGCAATTATTCTCTTTATGCTTCGCGGCGCGGAAGAAGCGGAGAGAGTTAGGGGCGGAGGAATAATTTTTGTTGGTCCATTTCCAATCATTTTTGGAACCGACAAAGAATCTTTTAAATTCCTAATTTTGCTTGCAATAATTATAATAATAGCCGTAACAGGTTTGATTTTAGGGCTTAGCATGCTAAAAACGTGAAAGTGACTAGAGATGGCGAAAATTTGCGAGATATGTAATAGCCGTCCCGCACGCTATATATGTCAAGAATGCAGTCGGGCGGTCTGCGAGTTCTGCTTTATACCCGAGAGATGGCTATGCGTGGAATGCTACAAAAATATAGCGTATCCAAAGCCACTTCCAGCCTTCCCAAAAGTAGCATTCAGTTTTCCGTTTAAATTGCTCATTGCAGGCTTTATTATAACGTTTATTGGCACAATTATATTGATGCTCTCCTCCCTTTACTTATCATCCGCACAAGCCGGCTTCATATGGATTTTCCCTCTTCCACCATTCTTTTTTGGAATAGGCGAAGGAGAAAAATGGCCTTTGACAGCCGCAGTCACCATTCTTATGATAGTTTTTACCGCCCTTTTAGTGTTCATTACCTATCAATTCGTTAAGAAAACACTTTAACATGCAAAACTGTAATTCAATGGTTGTTGCTCAAATTTATATAGTAGATTACGGAAACTTGAATCTGAATGGGGGACTTACGTGGATTCTGCCAGCATCCTGATGGTTGCTCTACTTACTGCAAGCGCAGCTGCAGTTTTCATCTTTATATTTCTCATTTTAAGAATTAAAAGTAAGAAAGAAATTGTTTTTGAATCGGAACCTTCTGAAATTAGAAAATTTAACTTTCAATCTTTTAAGGTTGGCCGTAGTGTGAGTCCAGATCAAGTAGAGAAAGCTAGAGAAGAGCTTAGAATACTTGAGCTTGAACGGGAAATTTTAAGCGACGCCATACGCAAGCTGTATGA
>CAYXFE010000140.1:0-2792 GCA_964464195.1 uncultured Candidatus Bathyarchaeia archaeon | reverse complement strand
AACTGATGTGGACCCAGATGTGCTTTCTCAATTGGAAGCTAAAAAGAAATTACAAGCTGGAGATATAATCATTCAGATAAATTCTGAGAAAGTTAGTGGAATGTATGATATTGTTGCTTATCTTGAGGAAAACAGAGAGTCTAGCGTAGAGCTTACAGTTATGCGTGACGGAGAAGTTTTAAAAGAGCCAATAACTTGGCCAGTCGACGTTTTTTCTCCGCAATCATCAGATTAGAGATTTTCTTCGGTCAATAATTTGGAATGGGCTAGGGCCTACTCCGATGAGGGTTACTGGAATTCTAATTTCAGCTTCTATTCTTTCTATGAAACTCTTTGCCTCGGCTGGTAATTCCTCATAATTTTTTGCCCTCCGACACTTTGGAAAAATTACATCAAGTTTCGTTACTGCTGCCTCCGTTGCGGAGTTTATCATTACCGCTCTTCTTGCAAGTTCATAGTTGAATGGCGCGGCTCTTCTTTCCCGGCCTGTTCCTGAAATTTCAAGCCAGCCTCGCTTGACGATTTCTTCCCTTGGCAATTCGTTTGGTAGAGGCCCCGCGCCGACTCTGGTTACGTATGCCTTAAAGACTATGAGAACATTATCTACTTTTTTGGGGCCTACGCCTATTTCTGAGCATACTGCAGAGGCAGTTGTGTCTCTGCCAGTTACGTATGGGTAGGTTCCATGGTAAAGGGATAAGTATAGGCCTTGGGTTCCCTCTAAGAGCACGCTTTTTCCTTCGTCTATGGCGTTGTTAACTTCCATGGCTACATCCGTTAAGTATGGTTTTAGTTCAGCGATATCTTTGGCAAGCTTGGCTGTTCTTCTGACTCTTTCTTCAATTGCTGGGCCTACTCCCCATCCGGTTGTACCTATTACTCCCTTTAGATGAGCGCTTGTCTTGTCTTGGATTGAATGTTTCTCTTCGATTATTGAGCATTGGGGGTCTATCCCGAGTCTATCTCCGACATTTGTTTCCTTTATTTCCTTCATTAGTTGTGGGACATGGATGTTAACGCCTGCCCCCAAGAGTAACCTACAATTTTTGTTTACGAATCCTGATGGAATCATATGAAGTTTTAGGGCTTTTCCTTCATGAATTACTGTGTGGGCTGCATTAACTGAGCCGGCTCTTGCACAGACATCGATATTATCCTTTAGGGCTAAATAGGAGATTATTTTTCCTTTTCCTTCGTCTCCCCAGAATCCTCCAACTACAACTGTGCAGGGCAATTTTTCACCCGAGGAGAGGATGTGGAGTTTTCTGTTTAAAAGATTTTTGTAAAAAATTATGTAAAAATTGATTATTTTTAACAAGTATTTGTCAAGTTACCATTCGACTTCTTTTTCAGCTATTTCAGACCAGCATTTATGGCATATAGGAATTTTCTTTCCTTTGTAAATTATGTAGAGTTCAATATCGTTACAGTTGCATTTCGCATTCCATGGGTTCTTGCAACTTTCCACTTGAAGCATGCTTAAAGCCTCCATGCGGAGTCTTCGAAGGTAAGCTTTTAAGTTATTCGTCAATGATTAAAGCGGGATTTATGGAGAGTTGGGTTAAAGTATTCCTTTAGCAGTTTTGTTATTCAGCTGTTTAATAACTTTAAGATGAATGATGATATGGTGTGTGTAGAATTGCAGGAAAGACTGAAAGAACTAAGAGGATTATTCGAAGGTTTAAATAGAGACTTAAAACTGCTTTTTGTTTCAAATTTGACAGGGGCATTCGGAGACGGCCTCTACGCCTACCTTTTACCAGTATATATCGAAACTGTTCTGCATGCCGATCCGGCGGATGTAGGGTTCCTCTATACTGTTTTGACTCTTTCCGCGGCCTTAACTCCCATTCTAGGCGGGTATTTGGCAGAAAAGTATGATTGGAAAAAGATTATGATATTTGCATGGATTTTATGGTTTCCAATTCCAGTAATCTTTTCGCTGGCCACTGAGTGGACTATGCTATTTCCGGCTATGTTCCTCTACGGATGCTTTATTAGTGGGCCTTCTACAACAGCCTATATAGCCTCAACGGCTAGAAAGGACAGAATAAACTCGGCTTTTACGATGATTTCTTCCGCATGGTGGATGGGCTACATTTTTTCTCCGGGCATAGGCGGATATTTAGCAACAGAAATAGGCATGAAAGCTGTTTTCTACATGGCTCTCATATTCTATGTGTTGGCGACGTTAATCCTGTTTTTCATAAGAAGCCCGAAGGTGAGAAAAGACGGGAAGAACCTAAGAATTGAAAGTAGCGACACTTGTGTGAATAGACGAGCCATCATCGGCTGGGCGCTTTTTTTCGCTTCGATAATGTTCTTTAACGTTTTGATGAGACCTTTCGTACCGACATTCCTCAAGGACATTTATAGATTCAATGAATTCTGGATAGGAGTTTTAGGCTCCTTTACCTTCACTGGCTCAGCCATTTTAGGCATGTTAATAGGAAGAATAGGCGATAAGTTTGGAAATAAGATTGCAGTGAGCCTATGCCTCGTTTTCACAGCTTTTTCTTTAACTGCCTTTCAGTTTACATCAGATTTAACGCTGCTTGCCGTAATCTTTCTCTTTATGGGAACAAATTATACCCCTTGGGCTCTGATGAACGCCACAATAAGTTCGCTTTCCCCCGAAAGCTTGAGGGGAAGGTGGGTTACAGTATCCCAAACTGCAAGTATGTCTGCAGCCTTCTTTGCGCCATATCTGGGCGGGATTCTATATGAAATGTCGCCAACTTATCCTTTTTTGGCAACAACTATTGGAAGTTTAATCCTGCTGGCATTATTAT
>CAYXFE010000139.1:0-2814 GCA_964464195.1 uncultured Candidatus Bathyarchaeia archaeon | reverse complement strand
CGCCTATCCTCTTCTTTCTTTCTTCAAGTTCTTCTGGCTTAAGCTCTCTGGGCACAGTTCTTTCAAGCAGATACTGGAATGGAAGAAAGTTTCCATCCTTGTCTATGGCGACTACTTCGCTGTCTACTATGCAGCTGTGCGCCTTAAAGTTCTTGGCGATTTCAACTATTTCCGGCAGAGTCTTAGATTTTTCTATTCCTCTTCTTGAAAACAGCCAAATCTGGGTTCCCCACTTGTGTATTTGGAGTCGGCTTCCATCCACCTTATATTCGGCTCTAACTGGAAAAGCGATTTTGTCTGGTTCGTAGAGATGGGCGAGCTGAGGCTTTATGAATTGGCCTGGTCTAAGCTTGACGGCTGAGAGGGCTTCTATTCCCTTCGGCGCAAGCATCAGCCCATCAGTTATACCGAGAATGGCGCATGCGCTTTGAACGAGTTCAACTGGAACGTTGTAGGCTCTTGAAGCAGCCCTAACTACGGTTGCTTGCTTATATCCAAGCTTTAAATCGCCCAAAAGAAGCCGAACAATGTATTTTGCTTCGTCCCTATTCGCTTTCTTTAGGAGGCTTGCAACAACCATTTCCCGTTCACGGATGCGCTTAAGCCTTGGTAAAAGTCTAATGGCTTCGTAAACCTCCTCTATGGTTAATTCTGGAGGTTTAGGCTCCTTCAGCAGATAGGCGACCTCTCCATGCTCTCCATAATCAATTAGCAGCTTCCTAATTTCCTGCAAGCTTCGGCCAGTCGCCATGCTTAGAGCCCTTTCAATAGTGCCAGGCCCAATCTTTAGGCTTTCGTCAACAATTTTTCCGATTGCAAGCCTAACCTTAAGCTCTAAGTTTAGGTCTTGTCGTTGGAAGAACTTGGCGAGTTCCGTTTCTTTACCCTTCTTACTTCTAAGCAGCGCCAGCCGATCGTAGAGGCGAACTATATTTGAGAATGGAATTTTTGTTTTCGGCGTGAAGCCTTCCATATAGAGGCGTATAAGGTGGTAGGGAACTCCGAATTTCCATTCTATTTTTTCGGGTGTGAAGCCGGCCTCTAGCAAATGCATTATGGCAGCCTTGTAGCTTCCGTAGGTTTTGACTAGTTCTTCGAGGGTCGGCGGCTTGACAATTGACATTTTATCCTGCCTTAGCCTCTGTTATGGGCTCTACTGGCCTTACAAAACCGTCGGGCGTTATGTCAACGCGAATTCTCCTTCTTATAAAATTGCACATTCTACAGTCCAAAACGCGAACTATCCTAACGAATTCTCCTCTACTGGCCTGCAAGTCCATCTGCTGGTCCTGCCAATAAACTCTTCCATAATCAACAATTATTGTTCCATCCAAGTTATGCGCCAAGCCTATTCCGCCAGCCATGTCATAGCTGTCCCATGTTTCGGCGCTTCTCTGATTGACAAACAGGCCGGTTACGCCGTGAAGCTGGTTGTAGCGGGCTAACTCCATAACCCTATACTTCAAGGCGCCGCGATAAGCCTCCAAAACCGTGACTGAATCGATTATTGCTAGTTCTATTCCTTCCTTTTCCACGACGTAACGGTAGGTTTCAGCAAATGTGTTCCATTCGCGGAGCTCCGGATAGGCAACTGTATCGAGAATGAAGAGGTTTTCTCTAATCTTTTCCCAGTCTAAGCCGAGGATGTCGGCTTTCTGCTTCATTCTAGACTGCAAATCGAAACGTGGAGTTGGACTCTTCCAGACGTCCTCAGCTGTGGCATACAGAACTTTCTTTCCGGAAGCAGCTACCCTAACGGCAATTTCTTCCACAAGTATTGATTTTCCGGCGCCGGGAAGCCCAGTTATGGCGAATTGGCCGCAGATTGGAATTCCGTTAAGCGGCTTTCCATCAGGAGTTATGAATAGCTGATCTAGGAAGGTTCCGGTTTTGAAGCCTAAAAGCGGCTTTTTAGCCTCAACGGCCTCGTCAGGCTTGAGAACAAAAGCCTTAAGCTTTTCCTCCTCCTTCGCTATTTCAGTTTTCATAGGCTGAGTTGCAAGCTCCCACTGGTCTGGTGGCGGAGGGCTAACCTTTACTGCCTCGGCCAAGGTTTTCGCCATTGCCTGAACGATGGTCTCAACATCTTTCGAAGGAGCAGCTGCAGCCACTTCAACTTCTGGCTTCGGCGCAGCCTCAACAGTTGGCTTTGCAGCCTCAGCTGGCTTCTTGGCTTCAGCAGCCACTAGAACCCACATTTCACCTTTCCTATCAACCATTCCCTTAGACTTCAATGATTGAAGCACTGCATAGGCAGAGTTTGGCCCATACTTAGGAATTCCAAGCCCCAAAGCTATGTCATTCAGTGTTGCTTGGCCGCCGTGATCCTTAAGAAAGTCTATGACGTCTATTTCTTCAACCATAAGCTTCTCCAAGGTAAATGGAAAACCACTGCACTATAAAGTTTGTTAATTCAGCATAAGGGAGAACCGCTAACTTAATCTGTTAATTGATGGCTATTCTTATCACTGCTTTAGGAGGAGATGCTTATGGATTTATTTGAGGTTATCGAAAAGAGAAGAAGTATTCGAAGCTATAAGCCTACTCCCATACCCAATGAGCATTTAAAGAAGATATTAGAAGCTGCAAGATTGGCTCCTTCAGGCAAGAATCTCCAGCCATGGCGCTTCATAATTGTGAGGAATCCAGAGAGAAAGAGGATGCTGGCTGAAGCAGCAATGAATCAAATGTTCATTGCAGAAGCAGACGTTGTAATAGTAGCCCTAAGCGACCCAACAATATATTCTTCAACTGGCACCAGAAGGAGAATTCCATATTTGCAGGATCCAATGATTGCCATCGAACATATGATTT
>CAYXFE010000138.1:0-2852 GCA_964464195.1 uncultured Candidatus Bathyarchaeia archaeon | reverse complement strand
AATATTGCGGAAAATCCGCTATATCGAGGAGAAGAGGCTTATCCAAAAGTTCCTCTATCATGTTGGACATGACACTGGAATGGCGACCTATGGCGAGGAGGAAGTTAGAAGAGCCCTAGAGATGGGCGCTGTTGACACGCTTTTGCTTTCTGAAGCCATAGACATTGCGCGTGTCACAGTCAAGTGCAGTGCATGTGGCTACATGGAACAGCATACAATGAAAACTGTTGAAGTGACAAGCTTCAAGTCAAGTCTTGTTGGAAAGCCATGTCCAAAATGTAAGGCGCCAGCCTTATCGGTTGTGAAGGAGGAGGAACTCATCGAGGACTTGGCTCGGCTTGCTGAACAATCGAATACCGAGGTTGAAATAATCTCTACAGAAACTGAAGAGGGGCAGATGCTATTGAAGTCTTTTGGCGGAATAGCCGCTATTTTAAGGTTTAAGCTTCCAGAATAGTCTAGTATTCGGCTTTAAACTTTATTTCTGGAAACTCTTCCAGCGTAACGCCTTCTCCATCACTCGGAATTATTTCAATTTCTTTCGCTCTGCATGCGCCAGTAATGTCGTCTTTGCCAAGTATGAATGATTCCGCGTTTTCTTCATTTCCGGCGTAAATGGTTAGCCTCTTTATTTCAGTGTTTAATGGAAGCCTTCTTCTTGCTTTGTCCCTTCTAACTTCGGCTATTAGAGCAATCACTTTGTCTCCTCTTGCTTCTGCTTCTTCGTCGATTAGTTCTTTGTTTGGCGACGGCCAAGGCGAAACATGTATGCTTTTGTATCCTTTGTCCTCTGCGTACATTGTTTGGTAGATTTCCTCTGTTATATGTGGCGTAAATGGGGCTAAAAGCTGAATTATTCTGTAGATTGCATTGTAAAGTGTGTATTGGGCTGCCTTACGTTTTTCCTCTCCATAAATTTCCTTTCTGTAAAGTCTATCCTTGACAGCTTCGATGTATTCGTCGCAGAATACATGCCAAGTAAAGCCTCTAACCTCTTCAATTGCAATGTTAAACTGATAATTTTCAAGCGCCCTGCCAGCTTTTTCTGTTACCTTTTCAAGCTTGCTTAGAAGCCACTTGTCAAGAAGCTGTAATTGAACATTTTCTGTCGGCGTGTAGTCTTGTAGGTGTAGACTTGCAAATCTGGCTGCATTCCAAAGTTTAATTAGAAATCGCCATCCATACTCGACGTCCGGCCAGCGGAACGGAATGTCCGAGCCTGTCGCGCCGCCGGCTGCAGCCCACTGCCGCGTTGCGTCTGCGCCATACTTGCCAACCACGTCGAGAGTTGCAACATAGTTGCCTCTGGACTTGCTCATTTTTGTTCCGTCTGTTCCGAGAACCATTCCGTTTATTAGGCAAGCCTTGTAGGGTTTTTCGCCAAATAATGCGAGATGACGAACCATCAGGTAGTAGGCCCATGTTCTGATGATGTCTGTTCCGGAAGGATGCAAATCGGCTGGGAAAAGCCTTCTCCAGTCTGGGCGGTCGGGCCAGCCTGCATGAACAGCACATGTTATTGATGAGTCGAACCATGTGTCGAGTACGTCTCTTTCTGGAATAAACTTGTCATGTCCGCATTTTGGGCATTTATCAATTTTTGGAGGCTCAAGTTTTGGGTCTATTGGCAGCCATTCCGGCTCAGCCAATATCACTTCTCCGCATTTTTCACAGTACCAGATTGGTATCGGAGTTGCGAATACTCTTTGCCTAGAAATTACCCAGTCCCAGTCTAGGCTTTTCGCCCAGTCGATAAGTCTATACTTCATGTAGTCTGGATACCATTTAACCTCATGCGCCGCCTTTTCAACCTGATCAGTTAATATTCGAGTTTTCATGAACCACTGTTTTCTTTCAAGAATCTCAACCGGAGTTTTGCATCTCCAGCATACTCCGACTTCCTGCGTTATTTCTTCGATTTTTTCAAGAAGCCCTTCATTCTTTAAATCTTCAACTATAGCCTTTTTTGCCTCTTCTATTGTTAAACCAGCGTATTTTCCGGCGTTTTCATTCATTTTCCCATCTTGAGTTAGGAGCATTATGACTGGCAAATTGTTTTTCTTCACGCTTTTAACGTCGGCTTTATCTCCGTAGGTGCATATCATTACTACTCCTGTTCCAAATTTTGGGTCAACCATTTCGTCGGCTATAATCTTGACTTTTCGATTCACTATTGGAACCACTATTTGCTCGCCGATGTATCGGTTGTATCTTTCATCCTCTGGATGAACGGCTACCGCTACGCATGCAGGTATAAGCTCCGGTCTAGTGGTTGCTATGGTTAGGTGTCCGCCTTTTTCCAGCGGAAACTTGATGTAGTGTAGTTTTCCCTTGCGTGTTTCATGCTCCACCTCGGCGTCGGCTATGGCTGTTTCGCATCTTGGACACCAGTTCACCGGATGGGTTCCCTGATAAATGAAGCCTTTCCTGTAGAGTATTATGAATGAGAGCTGGGTTTTTCGCCAGTAGTCTGGATCCATTGTTTTGTATTCGGTTGTCCAGTCGATTGAGCATCCAAGCCGTATTATTGCCTTCTTCATTAACGCGATATATTTCTCTACAAACTGTTCGCATAGTCGCCTAAACTTGTCTGGAGGAACCTCTGTCTTCTTTATTCCATAGGTTTCTTCTGTTTCTACTTCGGTTGGGAGGCCGTGGCAGTCCCATCCTTGAGGAAAATAAACGTTATAGCCTTTCATTCGTTTGTATCTGGCAACTATGTCGAAGTATGTCCAGTTGAGCACATTTCCCATGTGGAAATCGCCTGAAGGGTAGGGTGGAGGAGTGTCAATGCTAAAGGTTGGCCGTTCCTTATCGTTCCAGTCGAATCGATAGACGGCCATTTCCTCCCA
>CAYXFE010000137.1:0-2885 GCA_964464195.1 uncultured Candidatus Bathyarchaeia archaeon | reverse complement strand
AGAAATGTTTGGGCAATAGAGGAGCACAAGAACATTCTGATAGACTTAACGAAGGGAATCCAGTATCTACGTGAGGCAAGAGACATGATAATTTCAGGATTCAGATGGGCATGCGAGGCAGGGCCCTTATGCGAAGAACCAATCAGAGGAGTAAAAGTCAAGCTTATAGACGCTCAGCTTCACGAAGACCCGGTTCACAGAGGCCCAGCCCAAATAATGCCAGCTACGAGAAGGGCAATTTTAGGCTCCTTTTTGACAGCTAAGCCCGTGTTGCTGGAGCCAGTCTATAAGATTGGAGTTTCTGTTCCGGCCCAGTGGGTAGGAAATGTAACAAGCCTAATTACCCGCAAGCGTGGAAGAATTGTGTCTTCAGAGGCGAAGGGAGCTCTAACCATGATAACTGGCTACATACCAGTCGCAGAAACGTTTGGGCTTTCGGCTGAAATGCGTTCCGCAACTTCCGGCCATGCTTTCTGGCAATGCACATTTGACCATTGGGAGAAAGTTCCAGAAAACCTCGCATTAGACGTTATAATGAAGATTAGGGAAAGGAAGGGGCTGCCAAAGGAAATACCGAAGCCGCAGAGATTCATAGACGAAGCTTAATCTTATTTCCAAATTTTAAAAGTCTCCCAATTTTTTGTGATTATGAGAATACTCTTTTACTTGAAACGCCAATTACTACGCGGTAATGTCAAGCGCCGATGTAGCCGTAAATATCTATCGTAGTTTACATTCGCTAGACATAGCCATACTTAGGGCTATAGAGCTTTTAATGGCGAAGCATGAATACGTCCCGGAAGTTTTGATCGCGAAAAAGGCTAAAATTAGCCTTGAGGAAGCTCAGCATCGTCTGCAGCATTTAAGCAAGAATCGTCTGATAAGAAAGTGGAGGGGTCCATACGTTGGCTATGTCCTAAACATGGCTGGATATGATGTATTAGCGATTAATGCTTTTGTGAAGGCAAATGTTCTTGAGGCGTTTGGAAAACCCCTTGGAATAGGTAAGGAAGCTGATGTGTATGATGCGTTAACGCCTGACAACCGCCGTGTAGCTGTCAAATTTCATAGACTTGGAAGAACAAGCTTCCGTCAAACTAGACGTAAAAGGGATTATGTAGCAGAAAGATATCACATAAGCTGGCTTTACCAGTCTAGATTGGCGGCTACGAAGGAGTTTCAAGCATTAAAGCTTCTTTATCCAGTCGGCGTAGCCGTTCCAGAACCAATAAAGCATAATCGACACGCAATAGTCATGGGGATAATCGAAGGCGCCGAGCTTTACAGATATAGAGACATTCCAGAGCCAAAGCAGGTTTTTATGGAAATATTGGAGAATGTTAGGAAAGCCTACTTGGAGGCTGGAGTAATTCACGCCGACCTTAGCGAATATAATGTAATCTTGCAGCCGAATATGCATGTTCTTATTATTGATTGGCCGCAATATGTTAGGAGTAATCATCCAAACGCTAACGAATTATTAGGCAGAGATTTACGGAATATATTAACTTTCTTCCGCAAAAAACGACTACTTAACGCTAGCTTCAATGAAGTCTTTGATTATGTTGTTGGTCGCAGAGACTCAGTTAGAGTCACTCTGGTTTAGGCACGTCAATCATTATGTAGAGGATGTTGTTTCCTCTGACAAGTATAGTTCCGTAATTGGCCACCATTTCTCCGTTTATGTATTCAGTTGCACCATCCAATATGAGATTCATGTGGCCGTCACATTGAACCATAGTCCCGCGATATTCAACACCATTTTTTAGGACAACAGCCACATAGGAGTTTAGCTGTTTCACGAGAACATTTAGAGGCTTCTTACTGGGCTCCATACTCAAAGCTCCGTCAATGTTAATCTAGGTATTCAGACACTTTAATCCATATAAAACTTATGAAACTAAACTCCTTGCGAGAATAGAAATGCTTTTAAAAGCTCAAACATTTTCATGCTGTGGACGGCGAAAGCATGACCCTCCAAATGAAAGCCGCAAAACTAGGAGAATTAACTCCTGAAATAAGCTTTGTAGCCAAAGAGGAGAAAGTATCGGAAGAAAAGCTGATGAAGAGAGTAGCGAAGGGAACCGTGATAATTACACGTAACGTCAGAAGGAAAAATGTTCATCCAGTGGGTATAGGCGAAGGATTAAGAACTAAAGTTAACACAAACATAGGGACTTCCCGTGATTTATGCGATTTAAAACTTGAGCTTCAAAAGGCTGAAACCGCAATAAAATATGGAACAGACACGCTTATGGATTTAAGCACCGGCGGAGACCTAGACCAAATTAGGAGAGCTATTCTCCAGAAAATTACCATCCCGTTGGGTACGGTTCCAATCTATCAAACTGCAATTGAAGCTGCACAGAAGAAGGGTTCCATAGTTCACATGACAGAAGACGACATATTTAACACGATAGAAAAACATGCCAAAGACGGCGTAGACTTCATGACGGTTCATTGCGGAATTACAAGAAGAATAGTTGATTATATAGCAAAGCATCCACGCCTAATGGGAATCGTAAGCCGAGGCGGAACCTTTCTTGCCGTATGGATGCTCTACAACAAAAAGGAAAACCCACTATACTCAAACTATGACTATCTACTTGAAATAGCAAAGGAATACGATGTCGTATTAAGCCTAGGAGACGCCTTAAGGCCAGGCTGCATATTCGATGCTACAGATTGGCCCCAAATACAAGAACTACTAACCGTAGGCGAACTAGTAGAAAGGGCAAGAAAGCAGAATGTGCAGGCAATGGTTGAAGGACCCGGCCATCTTCCTCTAAACCATATTGAAGCTAATGTCCAACTGGAAAAATCAATATGCAAAGGCGCCCCATTCTATGTTCTAGGCCCGATAGTAACCGAGATTGCTCCTGGAT
>CAYXFE010000136.1:0-2889 GCA_964464195.1 uncultured Candidatus Bathyarchaeia archaeon | reverse complement strand
ATAAACCGCGAATATTTCTGATTCAAAGTTGTATGGGTGATTTGAGTTGGCTGTAAGAGTTGCAATAAACGGATTCGGCAGAATTGGAAGATTGTTCTTCAGAGCCGCCATTGAAAGAGGCGCAGACATAGACTTTGTAGCCGTAAACGATTTAACAGGACCTGAAATGCTAGCGCATCTACTTAAGTACGACTCAGTACACGGAAGATTCCCAGGAACAGTAGAAGTTAAAAACGGAAATCTAGTTGTAAACGGAAAAGAGATAAAGGTTATTTCAGAGCCTGACCCCGCCAAGCTTCCATGGAAGGATTTAGACATATACCTTGTCGCGGAATGCACAGGAAGATTTAGAGACCGTGAAAATGCATCAAAACACTTGACAGCAGGCGCCAAAAAGGTTCTTATATCTGCTCCAGCTAAAAACCCTGACCTCACGGTGGTTAAGGGCGTAAACCTCGACCAGTACGATCCAGAGAAACACACGATACTTTCAAATGCGTCTTGCACAACGAACTGTGTGGCGCCAGTAGCCAAAGTTCTAGATGAAAACTTCGGAGTTGAAAAGGCCATAATGACGACGGCTCACGCATACACAAATGATCAGCGCCTACTAGACCTGGTACATAGGGATCCCCGCAGGGCAAGAGCGGCTGGACTCTCCATAATTCCAACAACAACTGGGGCTGCCGTAGCCGCAACGGTTGTCTATCCGAAACTCGAAGGAAAAATGAATGGACTAGCCCTAAGAGTTCCAGTTCCAAACGTTTCAATAGTTGATTTAACCGCCTTGCTATCAAGAAATGTAACGAAGGAAGAAGTTAACGAAGCCTTCAAACGGGCTGCAGAGGGAGAACTAAAGGGAATTCTAGCCTACACCGAGGAGCCAATAGTCTCAGTCGACGTGAATCATGATCCCCACTCGGCAATAGTCGATGGTCTATCAACAATGGTTGTCGGCGGAAACCTAGTGAAAGTGCTGGCATGGTACGACAACGAATGGGGATTCTCCTGCAGAATGGCTGAAGTAGTAGAGTATATAGGCAGAAAGGCCGGATTCTAAAGGCTTCGAGAATACCGAAAATTAAATCTAAATTCCCCTCTTTCTAATTTATTCCACATGGAGGTTGATGGAATATGCCGAAATTCTTAACCTTAGACGATTTCGATGTAAAGGATAAAACGGTTTTGGTAAGGGTGGACTTTAACTCGCCGGTAGACCCGGAAACAAAGAAGGTTTTAAGCGACACACGGATTAGGGCTCATGGAGAAACAACCATAAAGGAACTAGCCGAGAAGGGCGCAAAAGTAGTTATTTTGGCGCATCAAGGTAGGCCTGGCGAGCCGGACTTCATTTCGCTTGAGCAGCACGCTCAAATACTTGGCAATATACTTGGAAAGCCAGTGAAATTTGTTGATGACGTGTATGGAGAAAAGGCTCAAAATGCCATAAAAGAGCTTAAGAGCGGAGAAATACTTGTCCTAGATAATGTAAGGAAGTTTCCGGGAGAAACAAAGAAGGCTTCTCCAGAAGAGCATTCAAAATCGGAGCTTGTAATGAATCTTGCGCCACTAGCCGACCTATTCGTGAACGATGCCTTCGCGGCGGCCCATAGAGCCCATGCATCCATAGTTGGCTTTACAGTTCTGCTTCCAAGCGCGGCTGGCCGAATAATGGAGAGGGAACTAAAAGCCCTCAGCAGAGTCTTGGAGAATCCTGAAAAGCCCTGCATTTTCATACTTGGCGGAGCGAAAGCCGACGATTCGCTTCAAATCTCAAAGTATGTACTGGACAACAATATTGCAGATTACGTCCTAACCGGAGGGATAACGGGTCATCTATTTCTTGCAGCGAAAGGCTATAACCTTGGGAAGCCAAACATGGAATTATTAGAAAAGAAGGAGCTAATGGGACTTATTCCAGGAATAAAGGAGCTAATGGAGAAATACCCAGGAAAAATAGAAACTCCAGTCGACTTAGCCATAGAAGTCGACGGAAAAAGAAAGGAAATAGCCGTTGAGGAGCTGCCAACGGAATATCCAATCTACGATATTGGAACAAAAACAATTGAAAGATACAGCCAAATAATCTCAACCGCCAAATCAATAGTGTTTAGCGGTCCGCCAGGAGTCTATGAAAAAGAAGAATTTGTAAAGGGAACCAAAGGACTCTTTGAAGCCATTGCAAATTCAAACGCCTTCTCGCTTGTAGGCGGAGGCCACAGCGTAGCCGCGGTTCACGAGTTAGGCTTAGCAGACAAGATGGGCTATATCAGCACGGCTGGCGGAGCCCTAATCGAGTTCTTGATGGGTAAGGAGCTTCCAGGCGTAGCAGCATTAGAAAGGGCTGCAAGCCGCCGTTAAACTATTCTATCGGAATTTCTTCTCCCCTCTTTTTTCTCGGCCATTCAATTTCTAAGAGTCCAGGCTCTAAAAGCCTAACCTTGATTTCTTCTTTTTTGGCTGGCGGCCTAAGCCTTATCTGAAGTATATGCGAGTCGGCGGTTCTAGAATATCGAACTGCAAATGGTCTATATGGCCAAGCCCAGAATCCAAACGGGCCTATCTGGAAACTGAAGAATTCATCCCAGAATTCTTCTGGCATTTGCATCACCACTAGTCTAAGATGAATAGTTGAGTTAAAATTGTTACGTTTATGTCGGCAATTAGCTTAGGGTCTTCTTCACTTCTTTCTCAACCGTTAATACGCCCGCATTGGAAATTACGGCTTTGTAGATTTCTAGTGTCTGTTCAGCGGCTTTTCTCCAAGTGAAATATCGCAGTACTCTTTTTCTTCCATTTTCTCCCCATTTCTTGGCTTTTTCAGGATCGCATAATACTTGCTTTATTCCCCACGCTATGTCGGCTGGATCATTGCCGTTTACGTGAACT
>CAYXFE010000135.1:0-2902 GCA_964464195.1 uncultured Candidatus Bathyarchaeia archaeon | reverse complement strand
GAAGAGGCCTAAAAGTATACATAATCCAATTTATCAAAGGCGGATTCGATTACGGAGAATTATACATAGTAGAAAAACTTCCAAACCTAACCCTAAAAGCCTTCGGTCAGGGAAAATTTGTCACTCAAATTCCACCAGGCGAAAAGGACATGAAAATAGCGAAAGAAGCATTTGAACTAGCCAAAAAAATCGTGAAAAGTGGAAAATATGACATAGTAATCCTAGATGAGATTAACGTCGCCATGTCGCTTCGTCTAGTAAAAACGGAGGAAGTTATAAATCTGATCAAAGAAAAACCGGAACACGTTGAACTTGTTCTAACAGGACGATACGCCCCAAAAGAAATAATCGACATCGCTGACCTAGTAACCGAAATGAAAGAAATCAAACACCCATTCCAAAAAGGAATCCCGCCCAGAAAGGGAATAGAATTCTAATTTTTGCATCGCATATCTGTCAAAAATAAGATGTGAAGATTTGAGTAAGCTATGAAATTAGTGGATATATCTCAGTTCTTACATATTCTAAGTACTTTTCCTTATCAGTTAGGTTAAAGACTGTTACGGATGCGTCGCGAGTTACTCCTACTACGTAGCCATATTTGTTTGCCCTTGCAACTATGTACCATAGGTCTCCATGCTTGCAGTAGTCTTCAAATAGTGTTGTGTTGATTAGATCCGGCCCGTAAAGCGAGAGCTTGTTAATGTTCGGTATGTCTACATTGTCGAAGAATGTTATTTTTGTGTCTTCAGGATTTTTCAGGTGGAAGTCTCTGAGGGTTTCAGGCGGAATTCTGGCTTCTACTATGAAGCCGGCTTTTCCAAAGATTATCTCGCTCATTTTGTTCGCTATGAAATTTGCTAGTCGCTTCTTTTCAACGATAGTTAACAATGTTGTGTCCTTAAGTTCTGTGAAGCTGAAAATGGCCTCGATTGTGCGGGGTAATGGAACAACTTTTCCGCGGTGGAAAACATGAATTATGTAGTCGTGGGAGTAAACTCCTCTAAGATTCCTGTTTTTGGCGGTTAATCCAACTATTTCTGTTACAAGCGTATACTTGTAGTCTCCCTCTTCATATTCTTCTTCTGTTCTATAGCCTTGAAGTCTGGAGGCTAATTCCTCGATGGATAGTTTATCTGAAAGTTTGAAAATTTTACCTGCAACAACCATGATTCTTCACAAAATCAAGATATAGTCGCTGAGAAGATTTAAATCATTTTAGAATTCGGTTGAAAATAAAAGAGAAAGTGGAAATGTGAAGGTTGTTACTCTCTGATTCTTCTGATTTCGAAGACAACTGGGTTTTCATGGTCTGGGCATGCGTTGAATATTACATCTTTGTCTTTTGCCCATGGAAATTCTGCGCCGTACCTCATGGCATAGACCTTTGGAAGCAGAACCATCAAAGCGCTGTAGCATATATCTCCTTTAATGGATTTTCCATCGAAGATTATTTTGTCGCCAACTTTGTGGCCGAATGCGCATGTGCCTTTTTGACTTTTAACAGTGACTTCTACAATGTAGGGCATACGCGTTCACCTAAATAGTGAAAGCTATAACTACTTGAACCGATTTAACCCTAACGATGGAAAAATTGAATGGACGAGTGTGAGATGCGTAATCTTTCAGAAGCCAAAATCGCCTATGTTTCAACCTACTATCCTCAGAGATGCGGAATAGCTGCCTACACAAGCTTTCTGGTTGAGGGAATACGGAAGGTTTCGCCTAAAACTCACGTTAGGATAATTGCTGAAAGGGAAGCCTTAGCTTTAAAAGAAGAATTTTTTGAGGTTGTTCCATGCTGGAGCAGAGAGGAAAACTATGTCGAGCAAATTCTTACGCATCTAGACGACGTTGACATATTGCATATTCAGCATGAATACAGCATTTACAAATTTGACGACAGACTGCCGACTCTCCTGCAGAAGACGCCGCAGAGAATTAGGAAAGTTCTGACAATTCATTGTGTTAGGCCAGCACAAGTTAGTGAAAGATGGAAAATAGACGAGGAATATGCAGGCAAAATCGCCAAACTTGCAGATCACATAATTGTTCATTTAGAGTCCCAGAAGGAAATACTGTTAAGGCTTGGTTTGACACCCGAAAGAATTTCAGTTATCCCTCATGGAACGAAAATAATTGAGGTTGACCGTGAAGCTTCTAGGCGGAGGCTTGGCTTGCCGCTGGACGGGAAGATTCTTCTGATGTTTGGCTTTGTTAAGCCTCATAAATGTCTTCACGTAGCTGTTGATGCCCTTAACATTATTCGAAAGGAATATGAGAACGCTTATCTCTTTATTGCCGGCGGCCTTGCGCCTACAGCCTCAGAAGAGCATAGACGCTACGCGGATTCTCTAAGGAAGAAAATTGAGGAGCTAGATTTAGAGGAGAATGTAATATTTCCAAACAAATATTATCCGGATGAGGATGTACCCTACATTTTCAGTGCATGCGATATCGTTCTCTTCCCATATTATGAGGAAGACCGTTCCTCTTCCGGCTCTTTACATCTAGCAATTGGAGCTGGAAAGCCAGTAATAGCCTCAAGAATCCCAAAGTTCGAAGAGCTAAAGCACATCAGCGACGAACTCCTCGTTCTACCCTATAATTCAGAAGTCATCGCAAAACTTGCCTTAAGAATATTCAAAGAGCCGAAATTCAGAAATCATATAATTAGGCGTACAGAAGCTTACAGAAAACTTACCTCATGGGAAAACACTGCAAGGAAGCATCTAGAGCTATATAGCAGATTAATTAAAACCTAAGAATGTGAAGGGGAGTAAGCCTTGAAGGAAATAGACATAACTGTTCAAAAGCTTGGCGACGGCCAAATCTCTAAGCTTAAATCTGGAAAACCGATCTTCAAATTATCATCCTATAAGGGAAACCCGATGGTTAAGCC
>CAYXFE010000134.1:0-3096 GCA_964464195.1 uncultured Candidatus Bathyarchaeia archaeon | reverse complement strand
TCACAATTCCATTCTTAAACTCGATTTTTTTGACTAGAGTTGCGTGTGGAAGCCCAAGAAGCTCGGCGAGCGTTTGTCCGACCATTGCATAGCCGTCGTCGCCCGCCTGTGCACCGGTCAGTATTAGGTCGTGGGGCAAATCTTTGATGACTTTTGAGAGTACTTTTGCGATTACGTAGCCGTCTGAACCTTCAAGTTTTGGGTCTGTTACGCGTATGGCGTTGTCTGCTCCTCTCGCTAGGCATTTTCTCAACGTGCTGTCGGCTTCTTCTGGACCTACAGTTATGACGGTTACTGTTCCGCCTAGCTTTTCCTTTATTCGCACTGCCTCTTCTACTGCGTAATCGTCCCACTCGTTTATGTCGTAGACTAGGCCAGTTTTCTCTATGTCCTTTCCAGAACTGTCGATTCTTATGTCCGCCTCGGCTGTTTCCGGGACATGTTTAACACAAACAATTATATCCATCAGGTTTTCCTCCACACATTAAATTCCTAACTTTTCTTTAATCTTATTACGTTTTTCTAGGGGGAGAGGTCCAAACTTCTTAATTCTCTCGGTAAACATGGTGAAGAGTTCAGCCGCCTTCTTATAGACTGGAAGCGGCACATAGCTGTAGCGAACCCTCATTCTTTCAACTCCATATTCGCCAAGCTGCCGTGCCAACTCGTTAACTCTTCTCATGCCGAACTCCTTGTCTATTTCCTCCTGTCCCTCAATCAGCATGACACCGTCTGCGCCGTAAGCAAATGCATATAATAGATGCTTTAAGCCAACAATGGCGGTTGAAGGAACAGCCACTATTCGAATGTTTTCCGGATAGTTTGTTCTGTCTAATCCTAGAAAGTCCATTCCGGTATATCCAACCTCTTTTTCGACGAAAGCTACAATTCTAATTTCGTCTGAAGCCTTATCAGCCAAAACCCCCCTCAAAGTCGCAAATATCTGCCTACTAGTCGAATTCTTGAAATCTATAGCTTCTTTCGGGCATGATGGAACGCATGCGCCACAACCTGTACATATAAATGGGTCAATCCTGGCTTTTTCAGCCTGCATAGTTATGGCATTCACCGGACAGATTTTAACGCATTCCCCACATCCATTACATAGCTCTTCAATTACAAACGCCTTCTCCGGACTGGTTGTAACATACTCCTCTTTCAGGAATAGCGCTGCCCTAGACGCTGCAGCCAAGGCGTCTGAAACAGTATCTCTAACGTCCTTCGGGCTTAGGCTGCATCCGCAAGCAAAAATTCCTGTCTTAAGCGAGTCAACCGGGTCAAGTTTCGGATGCTTCTCTTGTATGAAGCCGTCTTCTCCTATTGCAAGCTTCATTTTCGCAGCTAATTCTTGCAGGCCAGAAGGTGGAACCATGGGAGTTGCAAGCGCCACCATGTCATACTCGTCTTCGCGTACCTCGCCCAGCAGCGTATCCTCAGCCACAACGACAAGCTTTCCATTCTTGTTCTTCCAGACTTCGGCTACTTTTCCGCGGATAAAGACTACGCCTGCTTCCTGGCATCTCCAGTAGAGTTCTTCATATCCTTTTCCAGTCGCCCTTATATCCGTATAATAGATTGTTACGTCTATTCCAAGCATCTTCTTTAGTAGGAAAGCTTGCTTTAGCGAGTACATGCAGCATATTCTGCTGCAGTATGGAATGTGATTCTTGTCGCGTGAGCCGGCGCAAAGCACTATTGCAATCTTTTTCACGTCGCTTCCGTCAGCCTTTTTCACATAGCCTCCAGTTGGGCCGGAAGCCGAGGTTAATCTTTCAAGGGCCATCATGGTGATTACGTCTTTGTAGATGCCGTATCCATACTGTTTGAGATTGTTTGCGTCGTAAAGTTCGTAGCCTGTCGCCATTATTATTGCGCCAACGTTTAATTCGATGATTTTTCCTTCATCGTTCAAGTTTATGGCTTTAGCTGGGCAAACTTGTTCGCACTTTCCACACTTTGTGCATGCTTCGAAGTCTATGGTGTATGCTGATGGAACGGCTTGGGGAAACATGATGTAGGCTGCTTTACGCTCAGATAAGCCCTCATTATATTCGTCTGGAACAGTAACTGGACAGACTTTGGCGCATACTCCGCAGCTTCTGCATTTTTCTACATCTACGCCTCTTGGCTTCATGAAAACCTTAACGTTATAGTTGCCGGGGCGCCCGCTAACCTCCTGTACTTCAGCGTAGGTTAGCAGGTTAACGTTTGGATTTCTTCCCACTTCAGCCATTCTCGGCGTGAGAATGCACTGGGCACAGTCAAGCGTTGGGAAGACCTTCGTTAGCTTCGCCATGTTTCCGCCTATGCTGGGCTTTCTCTCTACCAAGTGAACTTTGTAGCCCATGTATCCAAGCTCTAGGGCAGCCATTATTCCGGCTATTCCTCCGCCGACAATGAGTATGTCCCTAGAGCACTTCTCCTTTATGGGCTGTAGTGGTTCAAGGTGTAGGCTTCGCTCGTATCCGCCTCTTATTAGGCTTATAGCTTTTCTTGTGGCTTCTTCTGAAGGTTTTGGGCCGTGAACCCAAGAGTCATGTTCACGTATATTTACAAATTCGAGCATGTAGGGGTTTAATCCAGCCCTTTCAAGAACGCTCTGGAAGGTCGGAAGATGCATTCTCGGCGTGCAGCTGGCTACCACAACTCTGTCTAGATTATTCTTTTTTATGGCTTCAATTATCATTTCTTGAGCCGGTCTCGAACATAGATATTTGTGATATTTTGCTACTGCTACTCCTTCCCAGCCCTTTACGGCTTCAACAACCTTTTTCACGTCGACAACGTCGCCGATGTTTCCTCCACACTCACAAACGAAAATTCCAACTCTAGGCTTCTCAGCTTCCATATGCTGGTCTCCTACGCTAAGCTTAAGCTATTCTTAGAGAAAACCTAGATTAGGAAAACGCTTAAAAAATCTTATGTTCATTGTATTTTCTCTTATGCTAGACTGAGGCGTATTAAATGAACGCTCAAGAACTAGTTCAAAAACATAAACTTCTTGAATGCATTCAATGCGGAATGTGCACTGGAAGCTGCCCAGTCGCAAGAAAAACAAGTCTCAATATTAGACGATACATGCGCGAAGTCGCCGTG
>CAYXFE010000133.1:0-3152 GCA_964464195.1 uncultured Candidatus Bathyarchaeia archaeon | reverse complement strand
TCTTTTTCGCGCAGTCAGCGATGAGCCTTAAGTAATGGGCTGCAAAACGCCACCATAAAATCTGCATTGGATTCTCAATCTTCATTTTTCTGGCGAGGACGCTGTCCCTTTGGCAGCTATTAAGTAGGCGTGAGGCGAGCCAGTATATTGTTTCGGCTTCAACGCTTCTGTTTATTGATTCTTCAGCAATTTTTACATTTAATTCGGAAATGGCGTCTATTAGGTCTCTGTGCATTGTTGACGCGATTAGGTATAATCTTCTTAGCACTGTTTCAAGGTCGAATTTGGTTATGTCTATTGAACATTGAACTGTAACCTGCGAGGGAGTTTCCTCCAGAATGCCTGGTCCCACTAATTCGCGAGTAACGCTTCTAATGCTGTCCATCTGTTCCTTCCTTAAACGTTCAGATGATGTTATTAGAATTCTGTCATGTCCAAGCGAGTAGATTCCCTTCAGAACTCTCATCAGCATCTTATGGTCTTTACAAATGTCGGCGTTAATCAGGATTGTTCCGCTTGATTTTTCTTTAATCTGCTTTATCGTCATAATTTTTAATGAGCCATCTCGGTCTTGTTCAAGAAATATTATATCTCCCTTTTTCAATCCAACGCTTCTAACCCATTCTTTGGGAAGGGATACAGCAAGCGTTGAAACGCCAACCTTCTGTATCCTTCTTGACTGCAATAGTCGCGCATACGTATTTATTGTAAAAGCATATATAAATAGATTTTGATAATAAGTACATATGGTATATACTTTTCTTCTTTTATAAATACATATTGGTGGTGGTATAAAATGGGAAAAAGCATGTTAGGAATTGAAACGAAAAAGGAGGAAAGCGAAGCTCAAGAATATATTGTCAAACTTAAAGGCTGGAAAACCGAACACGGCGCGTTTATCCGACCTGAAAGTGAAGAAAGCTGCATCATTAGGTCCGATAGATATTACACCCGCAAACATATGTGGGCTCAAAAGACAAGCGATGGAAACTTCAAGGTAGGAATAACCGATTACGCCCAAAAATTCATCAAAGAAAACGCTTCTCTTATTCAAATTTTCAAAAATCCAATAGTTGGAGATGAAGTAAATGCTGGAGAAGCCTTTGGAGTAATCTACGGCGGAATATACGCCAATATGCCCGCCAGATGCTACGAATATCGAGCATTTGAGTTAACCGCCCCAGTAAATGGGAAGATAATAAAAATTAACCCGCAAGTCATGAGCAAACCTAAACTTGTAAATGAAAGCCCATACGACGAAGGATGGATAGCAATAATAGCCCCAGCCAATCAGCCGGACATCAGCGAGCTAATTACTCCAGAAAAATACAGAGAAATTCTGCAAGGAAATGAAAAGTCGCCATTTAAAATCGTTTAAGATTTGAGATGATTTAAAATGGAAGTATTAAAGATTGAAAGAGCCGAGAAAAAGGAAGAACTTGAAGAATTAAGGAGAGCCGGCTTGAAATGGGGAATACTTACATGTCTATGTGAGGCGCTAGACAGGGAAGGCTGCAAAATACCAGGTGAAGTATCCCGAAATCTTCACGTTGCAAGAAGTATAATTGAAACTGGCTGCAGCAGAGTAGCGGACGCTGAAGAATTATTGGAAAAGACGAAAAAGATTCTGTTAGCTACCATAAAGGCATCAGGCAGCGGCTGCTGGAAAGAATACTTAGAAAAAGCTGATAGAGGCGAAATAACAAGCGAAGAAGTCGAGAAAATTCCGTTCATGAAGCAAGTAGTGAAAAAATACGAGTTTCTAAGCTACTGCCTGTAAGGAGATTGGGCAATGCCATGTAAAATAGTGATAATTGGGGCTCATGCAGCGGGTGTTGATGCAGCTTCTGCGGCAAGAAAGATCGATAGAAAAGCGGAAATAACATTAATCACAAAGGAAAGTGTCGCTGGCTATTCCAGATGCGGAATACCATTCGTGCTCGCAGGAGAAATCATGAATTTCGAAGACCTAATAGTTTTTCCAAGAAGCTACTTTGAAATGATGAAGCTTAATCTCAAGCTTAACACGACTGTAACAAAAATTGACACAAAATCCAAACTAGTCATAGCAGAAGGAAAAAATGGAGTGGAGGAAATTCCATATGATAAACTTATACTTACTACTGGCGCACGGCCTTTTGTCCCCCCAATAGAAGGGAGAGATAAGCAGGGAGTTTTCACGGTTAGAACTCTCGGAGACGGCAAAAAAATCGAAAAAGCTATGAGAAAGGCAAAATCCGCTGTTGTGGTGGGGGCTGGATTAATTGGTTTAGAGGTTGCAGCCGCCCTAGTCCGCAGAGGAATAAAAACGACAGTTGTGGAACTTCTACCACAAGTTTTGCCTACCATGCTTGATCCTGACATGGCTGAAATTGTTAAGAGAAAGCTGGAGGAAAAGGGACTTAAAATAATACTGAACACCCGAGTGGACGAAATACTTGGAAAGGATAAAGTGGAAAAGATTTCAATGAACGCTGAGAAAACACATGGATACACATTTGAAGAGTTACCAGCAGACATGGTGATTGTAGCCACGGGGATCAGACCGAACGTGGAGCTAGCGAAGGAAGCTGGAATAGCCATCGGAGAGACAAAGGGCATTAAAACCAACTCAAAAATGGAAACAAGTATAGAAGACGTTTTTGCGGCTGGCGACTGCGCCGAAACAATAAACCCGATAACTTCATATCCGACGTTAAATCAGCTTGGAACAACTGCTGTGAGGCAGGCGAGGGTTGCTGGAATAAATGCGGCTGGAGGAGACGTAAGATTTAATGGAGTCATAGGAACAGCCGTAACAAAACTTTTCGACTTTGAGGTTGGAGCGACGGGATTAACGGAAAACACCGCTAAGAAATTGGGTATCGACGTAACGGTGGCAACGATAACCTCAAAGACTAGAGCAAGCTATTATCCGGGAGCTCTTCCAATAAAAATCAAAATTGTCGCCGAAAAGGAAACCAACAGGATAATTGGGGCTCAAATAATTGGCGGAGAGGCTGTGACTCAGCGAATCAACATGCTTTCTTTAGCTATACGGAAGAGAATGACCCTTGAAGACTTGGCGAATATGGAAACTTGTTATGCTCCGCCACTATCTGAAACTTGGGAACCCATAGTTTTGGCGGCTCTATACAGCAAGCCTATAAGAA
>CAYXFE010000132.1:0-3184 GCA_964464195.1 uncultured Candidatus Bathyarchaeia archaeon | reverse complement strand
TGTGCTTTTATGCTTCAACCTTGAGATTTTTGCATGTCCTTTTCTATGAGGCCGCAGTAAACTCGATGAATTATGCATTGTGCATAACAGTTATATTTGTTATGCATGTAAATGCAAAATTAATAAAGGGTGATTCTATGGTTGAGGAAGCCTCAGTTCAGAAGTGGACGAGCATTAGGGTTCGTAGAGAAACAGCCGACATGCTTAAGGAGTTGGGGCGGAAGGGCGAAACCTATGATGATATAATTAGACGTCTAATTGATCGTGTTAAGAGAAGACGGAAAAGGAGCAGCTAGGCGGAGGAGCTGTACTTGAAAGTTGATAGAAAGGCTATTCAACGCTGGCGGAGAAGAGGCTTTTACAGCGAGAAGGTTCTGGTAAAGCTTCTTGAAGGGAAGGGATACCACGCGGTTAGGGTTCCGGTAAGCAACCCCAGCCGAAATCCGCTTCCAGACGTAATCGCAAGAAGAAATGAGCATGTATATGCATTCGAAGTTAAAAACGCAAAATACTATGCATACTTCCCAAAAGACCAGATAGCCAAACTCTTCGAATTCCTCGAAAGATTTTTTCCAATATCCAAAGAGTTTAAGCACGCCGTCCTAGCGGCGCATCTAGGCAAAAAATGGATATTCAAAGAACTACCCTGGCATATCTGGGAAAACAACGCGCTTCCTGAACATGAACGTATAGTGAAACGTGAAGAAGGAAACTTTCAACCCTAACATTTTTAGGCGAATTCTAAGCGAAACAAATTAATATGAAACTTTAAATCGAAAAATAATACGCGCCGGAGGGAGAGGCGTTGGCGGCTCTTTATGGGATAATAGTCAATTATAGGGTTGGACCAAAAACCCAAAGGTCAAGGGAATGTCTAGTTAAATTTCCAAACGTAAACAATGCCAAGGATGCTTCACGGCTTATTGGAAGAAAAGTGGCGTGGCCGGCTGAAGAGAAAAGGATAATTGGAAAAATTGTTGCAACCCATGGCACAAAGGGCCTTGTAAGAGTTAGATTTAGAAGGGGAGTTCCGGGACAAGCTTTAGGAACCCATGTAAGAATAGTTGGATAATGTTAACGTTTTGATTTGGCCCTTTTTATTACCCTAAGCCATACAATTTCCCAAATAAATATGAAAGCTATTATTATCCAGAATAAGAAAACGGTAAACTGCGAGGCTGTGGAAGCCATCTCCCCAAACATTTCTCGTCAAAATATACCTTCATTCTGGATATGATAAAAGATGTTTCAAGTTTCAACATATTCTACAACTTGACTTCTATAAAATTCAGTAAATGCATATGGGCTGGAAGCTCGTCCAGAAAATTTTGCAATTGCAATATAGGAACTATCGGAACGCCGTTACAGAATTTAGAGGAAGCTGGAACAAGTGAGAGTATCATAGGAATCAGAAAGATTCTGCCCTCAGCCGGAAAAGTCGATTTATCCATGATTTTTGAGAAGCTTTTTGAGAGAGCCTTCACCCTTTCTATCTGCGCCTCTGCCACTTTACTCATTGTAGATGCCGATAGCCTTTTCATCCAACGCTTACAATCAACGCAAACAACAATTTTTCCTTTTACCGCTAAAACATCTATTTCCCACATTCTATTTTCATGGCGAAACCTGAAGTGCTTAATGGTTGAGTATCCATTTGTCTGGAAAGCCGTGACCGCCACATCTTCAAATTCTTTCCAGGAAAGATTTCTGCAAACCCTTTCAATATCGGCTCCAAGAGTTATTGCTCTAAAAGCAATTTTCAATCGCTGAAGAGGGCTAACTCTGATTAGAGCCCCCTTCTTTTCAGCTAAATTTAAACTCAAAAATTTTTTGATTTGTTCCTCTACAACGCTTAATGGTATCCTTGAATTTTTTGCTATAAGCTCAATGCTGGCTGGGCCTTCTCGTGTTAGCTTCAAGATGGAAATCAGGATTTCCCTTTCAGCTCTCAATTCTTTCCTTCAACTAGAATTCGGCTTAACGTATATTAAAAACTTAATAGAGAAAAGCCCAAATTGAATTTTAAAGGAAGAAATTATAATGATGGAGAGATATATCTCCAAAACATCCGCATCAAATGAGCTTCATGAAAGGGCGAAACAATTTCTTCCATCTGGTGTCTCCTATATTATACGTTATTTCGAACCTTATCCTTTCTACACAAAAATGGCTAAAGGAAGCAAATTGATTGACATAGATGGAAATGAATATGTTGATTTTTGGATTGGCCACCTAGCTTTGATATTGGGTCATAGCCCCGAACCAGTTATCGAAGCGGTCAAGAAACAAATTGAGAATGGAACCCATTTTGGGACATGTCATCCGCTTGAGGTAGAATTGGCCGAGGAGATAGTCAAGTTAGTTCCATGCGCAGAAATGGTTCGATACACAAATACTGGAACAGAAGCAGCCATGTATGCAATAAGGCTTGCAAGGGCATACACACGCAGAAAGAAGATAGTCAAGTTTGAGGGTGGATGGCATGGAGGATACGACGCGCTGGACATAGCGGTAAAGCCTCCATTCGAAATTCCAGAATCAGCCGGCATAACAGAAGAAGCAACCAAACATACAATTTCAGCTCCCTACAACGACCTAGAAGGAACTATTCAAAAGGTTAAGAATGAGGAGGTTGCCGCTGTAATAATCGAACCTGTTCTTGGCGCTGGCGGAGGAATCCCTGCAGATAAAGAATTCCTCAAAGGATTAAAGGAGTTATGTGAAGAGAAAGATGCACTGTTAATTTTTGACGAGGTGATTACGGGATTTAGGCTTGCTCCGGGAGGAGCTCAACAGCTCTACGGAATCACTCCAGACTTGACAATTCTCGGTAAGATTCTCGGCGGAGGATTTCCAATAGGAGCCGTAGTCGGAAGAAGAGATGTCATGGAACTTTTTGATGCCTTAAAGTTTGAGAGGCCAAACTATGTCTTTCAGGGAGGAACCTTCTGCGGAAATCCAGTAAGCCTAACAGCCGGTCTTAAAACCCTCAAACTGCTTGAAGACGGCACAATAATAAACCGATTAAATCGTATGGGGGAGAAAGTTAGAGAAGAACTAAGAGACATATTCGAAACAGCGGGCATAGATGTACAAGTTACGGGCGTAAGCTCGCTTTTCCACACGCACTTTACAAAGAATGAGGTAAAAAACGTTAAAGATGTGATGAACGCTGATAGAAAAA